>JBNKFC010000090.1:0-3520 GCA_050289105.1 Paracoccaceae bacterium
CGATGCTCGGCGGCGCGTCGCTGGTCGTGGTGGCAGGCATTCTCATCATATGGCGCGAAAGCCAGCTGGGGCTTGAGCGCAACCGCCAGCGCAAGGCGATGACACCTCAGGGTTGATCGGCCGGGCAGAGCACGGCATCCTTCACGGAACCCGAGGCAAGCGCAGGACGATGGAGATGCGAAAGAGGCTGCTGACATTCGCTCTGGCGGCAATGACGCTGGCGGCGCCGGTTGCGGCGCAATGCGCGCGCCCGCAGGACGGTGGGCGCCAGATCGCCGTTCTGGCGGATGCGATCAATCGCTACCGCACTGATCGGGGCCTGCAACCTCTCTCGCTCTTGCCCGCCCTGTCGCGGGCGGCGACGGATCATGCCTGTGCGATGGTGGCGCACAACCGGTTCAGCCATGACCTTGGCGGCACACCCAAGACGCGGATGCGCAAGGCCGGGTGCCGGACAAGGCTTGCGGGCGAAAATATCGCGATGGGGTATGCGTCGGGGACCGACGTGCTGCAGCAATGGCTCGACTCGCCCGGTCACCGGAAGATCCTGTCGATGCGCGGGATCAGCCGGATGGGGATCGGGGTCGCAAGTCCGAAGCCGGGGCAGGGCGGCGGGCCACGTTGGGTGCTGGACGTGGCTGCGGGGTGCTAGCGGGAGAGGTAAGGTGGGTTTCAACCCACCTTACCGATCACACATCAAGCCAGATCGTCACCGGCCCCTGGTTGACCAGGGACACATCCATGTCGGCACCGAATTCGCCGTTCTGGACCGGGATACCCAGAGCGCGGAGTTGCGCCGAGAAGTATTCGTAGAGGCGATTGCCCTCCTCCGGCGGAGCGGCGGTGGAGAAGCCCGGCCGATTGCCGCGCGAGGTGTCGGCCGCGAGCGTGAACTGGCTCACCACAAGGGCCGCGCCCGCGACGTCGACGAGAGACCGGTTCATCTTGTCCGCCTCGTCGCGGAAGATGCGGAGTTTCGCGATCTTCTGCGCAAGCTGCTCGGCCTTGGCGTCGGTGTCGCCCGCCATCGCGCAAACGAGGATCAGGAGCCCTTCGCCGATCTCTCCGGTGACACGGCCGCCGACCGTGACCTTCGCCTCGCGAACCCTTTGAACGAGCGCGCGCATCAGGAAAGCTCGCTAGCCCAGGGCGGGTTGGCCCCGGCGCGCGATACGGTGACGGCCGCTGCCCGGGTGCCAAGCGTCAGCGCCGCGCGCAGAACCTCTTCCGACGCCCCGCCGATGCCGGTCTTCGTCAGGACCCCGGCGTCGTGGAGGGCGGCGAGGACGCCTGCGTTGAACGTGTCGCCGGCGCCCACGGTATCGACCACCTCGGCCTTGCGGGCGGGAACGAAGACCGACTGACCGGACGTGAAGGCATGAGCTCCGGCCGCGCCCTCGGTGATGAAGACGATCTTAGGACCCCGCGCGAGGATCGCATTTGCGCCTGCCGCGATGCCGTGGCCGCCTTCAAGCCAGCGCAGATCCTCGTCCGAAAGCTTCACGATATCCGAGAGCCCGATCATCCGGTTAATGCGGGCCCGGTAGGCGGCCTCGTCTGTGATGAACGAGGGGCGGATGTTGGGGTCGATCATGATCACCCGGTCCGAACCCGCCTCGCGCTCCATCAGCGCCTGATAGGTCGCGCCTCCGGGTTCCACCATCAGGCTGATGCCGCCGAAGAAGAGCGCCTCGACCGTGTCGGGAAGCGCGGGCAGGTCGGCGGGGGTGATCATCCGGCCGGCGGTGTTTTCGTCGTAGAAGGCGTAGCTCGCCTGGCCGTCGGTAAGCTTGACGAAGGCCAGCGTCGTCGGTCGGGCCGAGCGGATCGTCAGCGTCGTATCGACACCGGACGCTTCCAGCGCCCCGATCAGCACCTCGCCGAAGAGGTCGGTCGAGATGCCGGAGAGGAAACCCGACGGCGCGCCGAGTCGACCGAGGGCGATCGCCGTGTTGAAGACCGCGCCACCGGGATAGGGCGCGAAGGCGTCCTCTCCGGCAGCGCTTTGCCTCGGCAGCATGTCGATCAGGGCCTCGCCGCAGCTCAGGATCATCACCGGACCTTTTCGTTAGCGTAAACGGCATTCCCTTACCCGAGCGGCGGACGGCTCGCAACGGCCAAGGACGTTGACGCGCGTCAAAGCGCGGATGCCCTGGGGGCGGCAGTTTGGGGCCGTTCCCACCGAACGTTAGGAGCAGGAGACTGACATGGTCGAGAAAACCCCCTCAAGCGCCTTCTGGCCGTCCTTCTACGAACCCTTCCGCCATCTCGGTACGCGGCTGAGCGAATGGCTCGCCCCGGCCTCGGAGGCATCCTCTGACGAAAAGGCTTACCGCATCGCCATCGAACTGCCCGGCGTTGCCGAGAAGGATATCGACGTCACGGTTGACGAAGGCACAGTGACCGTGAAGGGCGAGAAGAAGGAAGAGCGCGAGGAGAAGGGCGATACCTGGTATTTCAGCGAACGCCAGTACGGCAGCTTCAGCCGCACCTTCCGGCTGCCGGCCGATGCCGATCAGGCAAAGATCAGCGCGGACCTCAAGGACGGTGTGCTGACGCTCACGGTCGCCCGCGCGGCGCCCGAGGTTGCCAAGGCCCGCAAGGTTCAGATCGGCAAGGGCTGAGGCGGTCGCCCGATCGGCCGGGGGGGCGGCGCGCCCGGCCCGCCCGCCCGCATCAATAGCTTTGAAGGTCGATGTAGCCCTGCTGGTCTGCCCACTGCAGGACGAAGAAGGCCATGATCGCAAGGATCACGCCGAGGATCACCGCGACGGCGATCTTGACCGGCGACCACGGGCGTTCGCCTTTCACCTTGCCGGTCTGGCCATTGACGACGAAGCGGTAGCTCTTGCCGCGGAAACGGTACGCGGCCGTCCAGACCGGAAGCAGGATATGCTTGAAGGTCACGTCCGAAACCCTCGTTTCGATGCCATGAATCTCCTGCCGGTCGCCGCCGATGTCGAAGCGCACGTCGCGTTCGATCATCCGGTCCATGTAGACACGCGCCTCGGTCATGCCGTCTTCGAGACTGACGGTGTAGCCCTCGGCCCGGAACCCGGCGAGGAATTCCGGCCGGTAGGGTTCAAGCCGCGAGAGGTCCCAGGGCATCAGCGCCTCGGTATAGGACTGCGGCAGCGAGCGTGAGGCGAGAACCAGTACGTCGTCGAAGAACCGCGCGACGCGGCCCGACACCCGGCGCCAGCGCACCCGCGTGACCGTCTTGTCGCCGCTCTTGACGTGGTAGACCGTGCCGCGTTGACCGGTATAGTCGGATTTGGTGTCGGCGTCATAGGTCCAGAACGGCACATAGATGCCTTGCATCCGGCGGCCCTTGCGGGCGTATTTCTGCAACCCGTTCGGGGCGAACCACAGCCGGCCCAGCCAGGCCCGCATGGCGTCGCGGGCGGCGTCCTCGCCCAGCGCGAAGGGCAGCAGGCCGCGCGGTTTGATCTGGCGCTCGGTGCCGGTGACGGTGACGATCGGCGTGGCGCAGAACGGGCATTCGGCGGCATGGGCGGCG
>JBNKFC010000091.1:0-17544 GCA_050289105.1 Paracoccaceae bacterium
GCCATACTGCATCAGGCCGACTGGATCGCCTTCCGGCTCTCGGGGCGGTTCGCGAGCGACGCCAACAATGCGCTAAAGACCGGTTACGATCCGGTCGCGGCGGAATGGCCCGCATGGATCGGCAAGGCCGGGCTCGACACATCGCTTCTGCCCGAAGTGTCGGAGCCGGGCGTTCCGGTCGGAACGCTGACCGCCGACGCCGCTGCGGAATTCGGGTTGCCGGGGGATACGCGTGTCGTCGCCGGCACGACGGATGGTTGCGCATCGTTCCTGGCGACCGGCGCCGCCGAGGCCGGGGACGGCGTCAGCGCGCTCGGCACGACGCTCACCATCAAAATCCTGTCGGACAAGCCGATCTTCGCTCCGGAATACGGTATCTACAGCCACCGCATCCTCGGCAAATGGTTGGCGGGCGGGGCGTCGAATTCCGGCGGAGCAGCGCTGCTCGCGCATTTCACGGCCGAGGAGATGGAGGCGCTGACGCCCGTCATCGACCCCGAGACAGACACCGGCCTCGACTATTACCCGCTGCCGAAACCCGGTGAGCGCTTCCCAATCGCCGACCCCGCACTGGCCCCGCGCACCGGACCCCGGCCCGAGAGCCGGGCGGAATTCCTGAAGGCGCTTTTCGAAGGTGTCGCCGAGGTCGAGGCGCTGGCCTATCGGCGTCTGGCGGAACTCGGCGCGCCGCCCCTGCGGTCCGTCCGCTCGGTCGGCGGCGGGGCGCAGAACCCGGTCTGGACGCGCATCCGGGCGCGCAAGCTCGGCGTGCCGATGGACACGCCGCACTCGACCGAGGCGGCTTTTGGCACGGCACTATTGGCGAAGGCCGGGGCGGGCCTATGACGCCAGCGACCCTCGACCAACTGGCCGGCCGCTACGATGCCTTCCTGGTGGACCAGTTCGGTGTGATCCTGAACGGCAGTGGTGCGTATGACTTCGCGCCGGACGCGCTCAGGCGCCTCGGCGCCACGGGCAAGCCGGTGATCCTCCTGTCCAATTCCGGCAAGCGCTCGGCCCCGAACGAGGCGCGGCTGACCAAGCTGGGCTTCGCGCGCGAGAGCTATGTCACGGTGATGTCGTCGGGCGAGGCGGCCTATGCAGCGCTCAGCCATCGCATCGGGACAGAGATCGCGCCCGGCACGCCGGTCTGGGCGCATGGCCGCGACGACGATCAGAGCCATATCGCCGGTCTTGACCTCACGCCGGTCGCCTCCCCCGCCGATGCGGGTCTGATCGTCCTCGCCGGCAGTCAGAGCGTCGATCTGACCCTCGACGACTATGCGGCGATGCTGAAGCCGGCGGCGGCGCGGCGGGTTCCCTGCCTGTGCACCAATCCGGATATCCAGATGCTGACGCCTAAAGGTGTCCGTTTTGGCTCCGGTGCGATCGCGCTGCTTTACGAGGATCTGGGCGGGCCGGTCGAGTGGATCGGCAAGCCGCATCCGCTGATCTACCGGGAAGTCGCGCGGCTCTTGCCGGGCATCGCGCCGGACCGGGTTCTGTGCATCGGCGACAGCCCGGCGCATGACGTGGCGGGCGGTCGGGCGGCGGGGCATGCGACGGCGCTGGTGCGGACCGGCATCCATGTGGATATGAAGGATGATGCGCTCCTTGCCCTGTGCCATAAGGAAGGGGGAGTGCCGGATTTCGTCATCCCGCGTTTCAGCTTCGATGCCGAGGAGGCTTGATGTCCTTCACCCTCTCCCTGAACACCAACCCCCTCGTGAACCGCTTTGCCGACCCGGACGATCTGATCGAGACCGTGGCGCGCGATCTGCGCATCCGCGACCTTCAGCTGACCCATGAATTCATAAACCCGAGTTGGCCCGCGCATGTGATCCGCCGGCTGACCCGGCAGATGCAGGCCGCCTGCGCGCGGACAGGGGTACGCGTGACCTCGGGCATGACCGGGCCTTACGGTCGGCTCAATCATTTCGGCCATCCCGATCCCGAGGTCCGGCGCTACTACATCGACTGGTTCAAGACCTTCGCCGAGATCACCGCCGACCTTGGCGGCCATTCGGTCGGCACGCAGTTCGCGATCTTCACTTACAAGGATTACGACGATGCAGGCCGGCGCGAGGACCTGATCCGCATCGCCGTCGACGGCTGGGCCGAAGTGGCCGAGCATGCCAAGGGCGCGGGGCTCAGCTATGTCTTCTGGGAGCCGATGAGCATCGGGCGCGAATTCGGCGAGACGATCGAGGCCTGCCTCGCGCTTCAGGACCGGCTCTCGGCGGCGGACATGTCCATCCCAATGTGGATGATGGCTGATATCGACCACGGCGACGTGACCTCCTCCAATCCTGACGACTACGATCCTTACGCCTGGGCGCGTGCCGTGCCGAAGGTCTCGCCGATCATCCACATCAAGCAGTCGCTGATGGACAAGGGCGGCCATCGGCCTTTCACCGCCGAGTTCAACGCGCGCGGGCGCATCCAGCCCGAGCCGCTTCTGGAGGCGTTCCGCGCGGGCGGCGGCGTGGACAACGAGATCTGCCTTGAACTGAGCTTCAAGGAACGGGAACCCAATGACCGCGAGGTGATCCCCCAGATCGCCGAAAGCGTTGCTTTCTGGGCCCCACATGTCGATACCGGAGTGCAGGACCTGCATATCTGACCGGAGGCGCGCGCCATGACCCTCACCCAGAAACTGATCAACGACGGCAACGATGCCGTCGATGAAATGCTGGCGGGGGTGATCGCGGCGCATCCCGATCACCTCTGGCGCCCGGATCACGCGCCGCGCGCGGTGATCGCCCGGCATGGCCCGCGCAAGGGCAAGGTGGCCCTTGTGATCGGCGGCGGATCGGGACATGAGCCGACCTTTCTCGGTTTCGTCGGCAAGGGCCTTGCCGATGCTGCCGCGATCGGCAACGTTTTTGCCTCGCCCCCGCCGCAACCGGTGATGGATGCCGCGATGGCTGCCGATGGCGGGGCAGGGGTTCTCTTCATGTACGGCAACTATGCCGGCGACGTGATGAATTTCGACATGGCTGCCGAGATGCTGGAGATGGAGGGGATCGAGGCGCGGACGGTGCTGACGACCGACGACATCGCCTCGGCGCCGCGCGACGCCCGCGACAAGCGGCGCGGGGTGGCGGGCAACGTCTTCATCTTCAAGGCGGCCGGGGCGGCGGCCGATCTGGGGTTCACGCTCGACGAGGTCGAGCGGGTGGCGCGGCACGCCAATGCCCGCACCTACACGATGGGCGTGGCGCTGTCGGCCTGTTCGCTGCCGCAGACCCGGCGGCCCAATTTCGACCTGCCGGAGGGCGAGATGGAGATCGGCATGGGCATCCATGGTGAGCCGGGGATCCGGCGCGAGGCCTTGCGCCCCGCCGATGCCGTCACCGATGAGATCATGGATGCGATCCTGGCGGAAATGGCGGCCGCACCGGGGGAGAGGGTCGCGGTGCTGGTCAACTCGCTCGGCTCGACGCCTCTGATGGAGCTTTACATCCTTTACGCTCGCGTCGCGGAGCGGTTGAAGGCTGCGGGGCTAGAGGTCCACCATGCGCTGGTCGGCCCCTATTGCACCTCGCTCGAAATGGCGGGGGCCTCGATCACGGTGATGCATCTCGACGACGAGTTGCAGCGGATGATCGACCATCCCTGCGATTGCGCGATGTTCCGGCACGGGGGCTGAGATGGCGGAGCTGACGAGTGCGGGGCTGATCCGGACCTTCGCGGCGCTGGCCGACAGGATGCGCAAGGAACGCGACGCGCTTTGCCAACTCGACGGTGTGATCGGCGATGCGGACCACGGGATCGCGATGGAGCAGGGGATGTCGGCGGCGGCCGGCGCGGCGGCGGACCTGCCGGACGGGGCGAGCCTTCAGGACGTGTTCAATGCGGCCGCCAAGGCATTTCTCAACGCTGTCGGCGCCTCCTCCGGCCCACTCTACGCGACCGCCTTCATGCGGGCGGGAAAGGCGGCGGGGCCACGCGCGGCGATGCCGATTGCGGAAACGCCGGCGCTGATCGCCGCGATGGCTGAAGGGATCGCCACGCGCGGCAAGGCGGAGCCGGGCCAGAAGACCATGATCGACGCATGGGCGCCGGCCGCCGAAGCGGCGTCGCGCGGCGAGGGGCTGCCCGCGATTGCCGCCGCCGCCGAGGCCGGGGCCGCAGCGACCGCCGGGATGGTGGCGACGCTCGGCCGCGCGGCGCGGCGGGGAGAGCGGAGCCGGGGCCACAAGGACCCGGGCGCGGTTTCGGCGGCGATGATCGTCTCGGTGATCGCCCAGGAATGGACGCGGCCGGCCTGACCCGCCCTATTTGCCGGTGAGAATCCGGGCGCGGGCGATGATGGCGTCCCTGGTGATGCCGAACTTCTCGTAAAGCACCTCGGCCGGGGCGGAGGCGCCGAAGCCGGTCATGCCGATCACGTCCTCCTCGCTCTCCACATAGCGGGTCCAGCCGAACTTGCCGGCGGCCTCGACCGCTATGCGCGGCGCGGTGCCGAGGGTGCGCCTGCGGTACTCGGCAGGCTGGGCCTCGAACAGCTCCCAGCTCGGCATCGAAACGACGGCGACGCCGAGCCCTTCTTCGGCAAGTGCCTCGGCCGCCTCGACCGCGAGCGACACCTCGGTGCCCGTCGCCAGAAGGGTGATATCGCGCGCCGCACCATAGGATCGGATCACGTAGGCTCCATGCGCCGACATGTTCGGTGCCTCATGGCCCGGGCGTCCGCCACGAAGCTGCGGCACGGCCTGGCGGGACAGGGCCAGAAGCGAGGGTCGCTTGCGATTCTTCACCGCGATTTCCCAGCATTCGAGCGTCTCGACCGCGTCGGCAGGGCGGAAGACCAGGAGGTTCGGGATCGCGCGCAGGCTGGCCAGATGCTCGATCGGCTGGTGGGTCGGGCCATCCTCGCCAAGGCCGATGCTGTCATGCGTCATAACGTGGATCGTGCCGATCCCCATGAGTGCCGCGAGCCGGATTGCATTGCGGGAATAGTCGGAGAAGACGAGGAAGGTGCCGCCATAAGGGATGATCCCACCATGCAACGCCATGCCGTTCATCGCCGCCGCCATGCCGAATTCCCGCACGCCGTAGCCGATGTAACGGCCGGGCGCGTCGGGGGTGAAGATCGGTTCCACCGCCTTCACCCGCGTGAGGTTCGACCCCGTGAGGTCGGCCGAACCGCCGACCATTTCCGGAAGTGCCGCCGTCAGGCTTTCCAGTGCGATCTGGCTGGCGCGGCGGGTTGCGACGTTCTGGGGATCGGCGAAGAGCGCGTCGCGAGCGGTGCTGAACGCGGCCTTCAGCCCGGCGGGCTCTTTGCCGGCGAGGCGGGCGGTCAGCACCGCACCTTTGGGGTCGGCTGCCAGACGGCTCTCCCACGCTTCGCGCGCCTTTGCGCCACGCGTGCCAATGTCGCGCCAATGGTTCAAAAGTTCCGCGGGGATCTCGAATGGCGGGTGTGTCCAGCCAAGCGCCTGCTTGGCCGCCGCAGCCTCTTCGGCGCCGAGGGGCGAGCCGTGCGATGCTGCCGTCCCCGCCTTTTTCGGCGCGCCGTAGCCGATCACGGTCTTCAGCGCGATCAGACTCGGGCGGTCGGTTACCGATGCTGCCTCTGTCAGCGCCGCGTCGACCGCCGCGTGGTCGTGGCCGTTGGCTTCGACCACGTGCCACCCACTGGCGCGAAAGCGGGCCGGAACGTCGTCCGAGAAGGACACCGAGGTCGCGCCGTCGATGGTGATGGAATTGTCGTCGTAAAGCACCTTGAGCTTGCCGAGCTTCAGGTGCCCGGCGAGGCTGATCGCCTCTTGCCCGATGCCTTCCTGAAGGCAGCCATCGCCGACGAAGACCCAGGTGCGGTGATCGACGAGATCATTGCCGAACTCTTCCGCGAGGATGCGCTCGGCCATTGCCATGCCGACCGCGTTCGCGAGACCCTGGCCGAGCGGTCCCGTCGTCGTCTCGATCCCCATCGCATGGCCGAATTCCGGATGACCGGCGGTCCGTGACCCCCACTGCCGGAAGTTCCGAAGCTCGTCCATGGTCATGTCAGGAAAGCCTGTCAGATGCAGGACCGCGTAGAGCAGCATCGAGGCATGGCCGTTCGACAGGATGAACCGGTCGCGGTCCGGCCAGCCGGGATGCGTCGCGTCGAATTTCAAATGGCGCGCGAAAAGCACCGTCGCGGCATCGGCCATGCCCATCGGCGCACCGGGATGCCCGGACTTCGCGGCCTCGACTGCGTCGATGGCGAGCGCGCGAATGCAGTTGGCGAGTGCGAATTCAGCCCCCAAGGGCGTTCCGTCAGGCATTGTGTCCTCCCCGGCCTCCAGAGTGGTCAAGCTGTAGCGGAAAAAATCACATCTATACAACTCAAAATCACAAAATGATTGTTGATTATTAGCGCCGGGTTGTTAGGTTTCGCGCCAATCCGAAGGGCCGGACATGAAGCTCGAAAACCGCCGCAAGGAAATCATCGACCTGCTGATGGAGCAGGGAACCGTCGGGCTCGATGACCTCGCGGCGCGGTTCGGCGTGTCGAAGATGATGATCCACCGCGATCTCGATGACCTCGAAAGCGCCGGTTTGCTGCGCAAGGTCCGCGGCGGGGCGTCGATCGAGACCAGCCTGCAATTCGAGAGCGATTACCGCTACCGCGCCCGCCGCGACACCGAAGCCAAGCGCCGGATCGCCCGCGCCGCCGCGGATCTGGTCGAGCCGGGCATGACGGTTCTCATCAATGACGGGACGACGGCGGGGTTCCTGGCCGACCTTCTGCCGGAAAAGCGGCCGCTGACGGTGATCACCAACAACCTTGCCGTGATCGAAAAGCTGAGCGAGGCGCCGGGCATCACGCTTCTGGCGCTTGGCGGGACCTACAGCCGCAAGTTCAACGGCTTCTTCGGCATCGTCACGGAAGAGGCGCTGGGCCGCCTGCGGGCCGATCTCGCCTTCCTGTCGTCGCCGGCCGTTTCCGGAACCGCGTGCTACCACATGGATCAGGAGGTCGTGCGGTCCAAGCGCATGATGATCGAAGGCGCCGCGCGGGCCGTGCTCTTGGCCGACAGGCAGAAATTCGGGCGCACCGCCCTTCACCGGCTGACCGACCTCAGCCGTTTTGATACCGTCATCACCGATGCGCCGCTTGCTTCAGACCATGCCACGCCGCTGGCCGAGGTCGGGGTGCGCATCCTTGTCGCAAAGGACGAAGAATGACCCACGAACCGCAAGTCTGGATCGGCACGAGCTGGAAGATGAACAAGACGCTGGCCGAGGCGATGGCCTTCGCCGAGGGGCTGGCCGCCGCCGACGGGGGGCGCGACCCGCGCGTCCAGCGCTTCGTGATCCCGCCCTTCACCGCCGTGCGGCAGGTGAAGGAGCGGCTGGCAGTGACCTCGGTCAAGGTCGGCGCGCAGAACATGCATTGGGCCGATAAGGGTGCATGGACCGGCGAGGTTTCGGCGCCGATGCTGGTCGACTGCGGGCTCGACATCGTCGAGCTTGGCCATTCCGAGCGTCGCGAGCATTTCGGCGAGACCGACGAGACGGTGGGCCTGAAGGTCGAATCCGCCGTGCGCCACGGCCTGATCCCGCTGATCTGCATCGGCGAGACGCTGTCCGACCGCGAAGGCGGCCGCGCCGACGAGGTTCTGGCGCGGGAAGTGCAGGGCGCCTTGGGCCGGTTGAGCGACGCCCAGAAAGCCGCGCCGATCCTTCTGGCATACGAGCCGGTCTGGGCCATCGGTGAACACGGCATTCCGGCCAGCGCCGATTATGCCGATGCGCGGCAGGCGGAAATCATCGCGGTCGCCGAGGGCATCCTTGGCCGCCGCATTCCCTGCCTTTACGGCGGGTCCGTGAATCCCGGCAACTGCGCCGAGCTGATCGCCTGTCCGCATATCGACGGACTTTTCATCGGCCGCTCCGCATGGGAGGTCGCGGGCTATCTCGACATCCTCGCGCGGGTCTCGGCCGCGCTCTGACGCCCATATTTTTCGACATCGGAAAGGATCGATCATGAAAATTGCAATCGCAGGGGACAGCGCAGGCGAAGGCTTGGCGGGGGTGCTGGCCGAACATCTCAAGGGCCGGTTCGACGTGTCCGAAGTGTCCCGCACCGAGGCGGGGCCGGACGCCTTCTATGCCAACTTGTCGGATCGCGTCGCTTCGGCCGTGATGGCGGGCGAATATGACCGCGCCATTCTCGTCTGCGGGACGGGGATCGGAGTGTCTATCGCGGCCAACAAGGTGCCGGGTATCCGCGCGGCGCTGTGCCACGACACCTATTCGGCCGAACGCGCGGCCCTGTCGAACAATGCGCAGATCATCACGATGGGCGCGCGGGTCATCGGGACGGAGCTCGCCAAGGCGATCGCGGATGCGTTCCTGAAGGAAACCTTCGACGAAAAGGGCCGGTCCGCGGGAAATGTCGCCGCAATAAACGACGTGGACGCGAAATATCACGCCGGATCGTGAGTCATTCCTTGTCTTCACCTCGGGGCCGACTCGGGGTGGAACTCGTGACGTCATGGTCGGTAGTGCTCAGCTCTCCTGCGGGATCAAGGCGCAAGCCGGGCCCGTCCGTCGCGGCTTGATGCCGACAGCATCCAATGCTCTTGCGTGCGTTCAGTTCAGGGCTGCTTGACCGAGGTCGCAGTTGCGTTTGTCGCACGGCGTCCCACCCTATCAAGGCAGACCGCACGAGAGCGCGGCTCGCGCACGCGAAGCACGCTGCCTGAAAAACTCACCGAAAAGTTTGGAGGCGGGTACCGGAATCGAACCGGTCTACACGGATTTGCAATCCGCTGCGTAACCTCTCCGCCAACCCGCCGGAGGTGGGCCGGATATATGCCATGCCAAATCGCGGCGCAACCCATTCCCAGTGTCCGCGCGGCGCGTTGTCCCGTTGCCCCCTTGCAGTTTCTGTGGCAAGACGAATTGCAGCCGGAAACCAGACCGAAGAGTTCAGTCGATGACCGATTTCACCGCCCGCCGCACGATGATGGTCGACACCCAAGTCCGCCCCAACGATGTGACGAAATTCCCGATCATCGACGCAATGCTGAGCGTCCCGCGCGAGGCGTTCGTGCCGGGCGGGCAGCGCGAGGCGGCCTATGTCGGTGGCAACCTCGACATCGGCGGCGGCCGGGTGATGCTCGAGGCAAGGACGCTGGCCAAGATGCTGGACGCGCTTGATATTCAACCTTCCGACATGGTGCTCGACATCGGCTGCGGGCTTGGCTACTCGACCGCCGTCATTGCGCGGATGGCCGAAGCGGTCGTCGCGGTCGAGGAGGATGCCGGGCTTGCCCAGCAGGCGCAGGCGCGGCTTTCGTCCGAGGGGGCGGACAATGCGGCGGTCATCGAAGGACCGCTGTCCTCCGGTGCGGCGAAGCATGGCCCGTATGACGCCATCATGATCGAGGGCGCTGCCGAAACGGTTCCGGACGCAATCCTGGCGCAGTTGAAGGAGGGCGGGCGCATCGCGTGCCTCTTCATGGAAGGGGCGCTCGGCCTCTGCCGCATCGGCCACAAGATCGACGGCGCCGTCAGCTGGCGCTTTGCATTCAATGCCTCGGCTCCGGTTCTGCCCGGATTCGAACTGAGGCGGAGCTTCACGCTCTGATCCCGGCTCGGCGCGCGAGCGGATTGCGTGCGAGACGAATACGAAGGAATGTGACCATGACCCTGTTTCCGCCCAAACGCCTTTTCGCAGCCGTCCTGTGCATGACGATGACGGTCGCGGGCCTTCCCGCACGGGCGGAGACGCTGGCCGATGCTCTCATCTCCGCCTACAAGAATTCGAATCTTCTCGAACAGAACCGCGCGGTGCTTCGTGCGACCGACGAGGATGTCGCGGGCGCCGTCGCGGCCCTGCGGCCGGTTCTCAGATGGGTGGCAAACGCGAATATCGTCGATTCAGGCCAGGCCAACGGCCTGTCGGCATCGCTTGGGCTCCAGGCGCAAGTGATGCTCTACGATTTCGGCCGTTCGCAGATCGGAATCGACATCGCCAAGGAATCGGTTCTGGCCACGCGGCAGGCGCTTGTCGGGGTCGAGCAGAGCGTGCTTTTCGGCGCCGTGCAGTCCTATTTCGGCGTGCGCAGCGCGGTCGAGAATGTCGCGATCAATGAAAACTCGGTCCGCGTGGTGGGGGAGTTCCTCAGGGCGACGCAGGACCAGTTCGACGTGGGCGAAGTCACCCGGACCGACGTTGCACAGGCCGAGTCGCGGCTCGCATCGGCGCGCGCCTCGCTTGCCGCCGCCGAGGGCCAGCTTGCTGCAGCGCGAGAATCATATCGGGCCGCGACGGGCCATTATCCCGGCCCTCTTGCCATGGCGCCGCGGGCGCCCGCTCTGCCGAGATCGATCGACGAGGCACGTGCCATTGCCCAACGTACCCATCCTTCGATCCTGCAGGCCCAGCACCAGGCCAAGGTCTCCGACATTCAGGTTCTTCTCGCCGAGGCCGAACGCATGCCGGAGCTGACCGGATCCGCCGCGATGACGAGGAACGACGGTGGCAGCGACAGCTCGTCCATCGGCATCCAGCTCAGCCAGACGATCTTTTCCGGCGGGGCGCTGTCCTCGGCGCACCGGAAGGCGATCGCGGGGCGCGACGCCGCGCGCGCGGCCCTTCTGCAGGCAAGCGTGATCATCACCCAAGGCGTCGGCAACGCATGGGCCGATATCGAGGTCGCCCGCGCCCAGATCGCCGCGACCGACCGTCGGATCGAAGCCGCAACCATCGCCTACGAGGGCGTGAAGGAGGAGGCCAAGCTCGGGGCCCGGACGACGCTCGACGTTCTCGACGCCGAACAGGAGCTTCTCGACGCCCGCGCCACCAAAATCACCGCCGAGGCCAATCTTCAGGTAGCAAATTATTCACTTTTGGCTTCTATGGGTCTTCTGACGGCGGATCATCTGAGCCTCGGAATTCCGACCTACGATCCGGAGGCCTATTACAACGCCGTCAAGGATGCGCCCGTGACATCGGTGCAGGGCAAGAGCCTGGATCGTGTTCTCAAGGCCATCGGAAAGAACTGAGTGCGCCAGATTGGTTGTGGGCCGAACCGGGGCGACTTAAAGTGGGGGCCAAGCCGTTGAGGAATTCCCATGTCTGACCCCCTGACGAATATGGAAATCCAGGACGTTCTGTCCTCGATCCGGCGTCTGGTGTCCGAAGACAGTCGTCACAAGGCCGAGCAGGAAAAAGCCCGGGGCGACGACCGTCCCGGTTCCGGCGCGCGCGGCAAGCTCGTACTGACGGAGGCGTTGCGCGTGCCCGAAGCGGATAGCGCCGTGGACGATGCGGACATGGGCGAGGATGGGCTACGCGAGGCGGTTGCCGGCGACGGCGTGTTCGAGGAAGGCGTGCCGGTTCCCGCGATCGGCGAGGATCAGAACGCGCCCGAGGCCGATCTTCTCAAGGCCTGGGACGAGGACAGCGACGCGGAGATGGGTGACGCGCAATCCCTCGAAGATACGATCGCCGAGTTGGAGGCCGCGGTTGCTGGAATCGGCGGGGAGTTCGAGCCCGACGGCAGCGAGGTCGCGAAGGGCGCGGTGGCCGATAGCGCGCTCGAGGATGCGTTCGAGGACGGATTCGCGGTCGATGAAGCCGCGGACGACGACGGCGTCGATCTGGCGCAGCCGGTCACGTCGGGTGAGTTGCATCATCGCGGGGACTGGACGCCGGAAGAGAGCCTAGAGCGCGGCGACGAAGCCGTGGAGCCGGAGGCGACTGCCGATCATGATGACTGGGTCGAGGAAGCTCCGGCGGAGGCCGGCGACGAGCGTGACCGCGACGGCGAACCCGACGTTGCAGCGGGCACGGACGCGGCATTCGAGAGCGTGGAACAGGAAGCGGACGAGGGCGGAGAGATCGACCTTGCCGAGACTGCGCAAACCGCGGACGACGTTCTGGATGAGGAAGATACCGGCGGCGAGATGGCGGCGGGCGAGACGGATGAGGGGGGCGCGATCCCGGCCTTCGTCCATTCGGGCAGCCTGCGGTCGCTTCGCGACGTTTCGGACAATGACGATGAAGCCCCCGTATCCACGGGACGGATTCGGCGGCTGACGCTCACGGCGGCGGATGCTGTCACGGATGCCGAGGCGCCCTGGGATCGTGGTGACGACATCCCTCAATCCGATCTGCTGGATGCTGCGGAACCTCACGGCGATGCCGCTGATGAGGCCGGCGACGATGATGACGGCGCCGCACTTTTCAGCGCCGGCGACGAGGCGGTCATCGACATGGAGATGCTGCGCGACCTCGTGGCCGAGATCATTCGCGAAGAGCTTCAGGGCCCCCTCGGCGAACGCATCACGCGGAACGTGAGGATGCTGGTCCGGCGCGAAATCAACCGAGCGCTGGAGAGCCGCGGTCTGGAGTGATCGCGACAGCCAAGGTCTCGACCCACAGCAAAGAAAAAACGCGCCCCAAAAGGGGCGCGCTTTTTGCATCGGAACCTGTGGACGGTTCGTCGCCGCTCAGGCGGCTTCCGCCTCTTCGGCGGCGTGACGACGTTCGCTTTCCTCGCGCGACAGCGCGACCGAGGTGCGAACACCTTTGCCCACGAATTCCATCAGACCTTTCACGACCCGCTCATTGGGGTCGATCCCGGCACAGGACAACACTTCGCGGCCATCACGCGACCGCGCCCAACGGGCGATCTGCTCAGGCCCGTTGCCATACTTCTTGTCATCGGCAATCGCATCGTCCAGCGCTGCGAGGACCACGGCCGCGAACAGTTTGCGCGACCTTTGCCCTTGCTCGTAGTTGAATGCGGTGCCGTCAACGAAATCGCGCATCTTCTAGTCCGTTCTTATTGCTCTTGCGTTTACCGGCGTTCCGCTGTTTATGGCCTTTCGCACTCGATTCGGTATGCCCCTTTGCGAATGACTGCCATGCGCTCAGTGCATGGCTCGTTCCGAAAGCATACAGCATCTAGTTGGCTTGCCAGCAACCAGCCCGGCATATATAGGTGCCGCCGAAATCCATTCAACCTTTCGACAAGGTTTTGTCTCATGCCCAAGATCAACGGCAACGAAATTCGCCCCGGCCATGTGCTGGAACACGACGGCGGCCTCTGGGCTGCCGTGAAGGTCAACCATGTCAAGCCCGGCAAGGGCGGCGCCTTTGCCCAGGTGGAGCTGAAGAACCTCCGCGACGGCCGCAAGCTCAACGAACGCTTCCGCTCGGAAGACAAGGTGGAGCAGGTTCGGCTGGAGCAGAAGGACCAGCAGTTCCTCTATGAAAACGATGGCCGTCTTGTCTTCATGGACAGCGAAACCTTCGAACAGATCGAGATCGACGCCGAGTTCCTCGGCGACCGTCGGCCGTTCCTGCAGGACGGTATGACCGCGACTATCGAATATTACGGCGACGAGGCGCTGAGCGTGCAATTGCCGCAGAAGGTGATCTGCAAGGTCGTCGAGACCGAACCGGTGGTAAAGGGTCAGACAGCGGCGAACAGCTACAAGCCGGCGATCCTCGACAACGGCGTCCGCATCATGGTGCCGCCCTTCATCGGAGAAGGCGAGGACATCGTCGTTCACACCGAATTCATGGAATATTCCGAACGCGCCTGACCGTAGTACCGGAGACACTCCAACGGAGCGTCTCCGTTTGCGCATCGGAATGACGTCCGCCGCTCAGACGGGATCGAGACGCAGACGTGCGGTTTCCGCAGTCATCTCGCCGCCCGCGCGGTCGAACCGCAACCAGGCGATTGCGTGGCCCCGCGATTGCGTGAAGAGCGTTCCCGCAGGCTTGCCATCCGCGACGATCTCGGTGCCGACCGGCGCCGAACCTTCGATCGATACCCGGGCGAGGCCCTTGCGCAGTTCGGTCTTGTGCTTCATCCGCGCCGTGACTTCCTGTCCGACATAACATCCCTTGCGGAAATCCACGCCGTTCAGCCGTTCGAAGCCGGCCTCGAGAATGTAGGTCTCGTCCGGGACCAACTCGATCCCGGCCTCGGGAATGCAGTTCTCGACACGGATCGCGTCCCAGTCGATCGCGGGTGTTTCGCCCGGCTCCGACCCATACCGCCGCCAGCCGAGCGCGGGGTGCCTCGGATCGGGAAATGCGCCCTCCGGGGCGGGGCCGAGGCCTCGGGTGACATGGAGGTCGGAGGGGGCGATCGTCACCTCGGCCCGGAGACGGTACATCGAAAGGCGCCTGAGGAGGTGCTCTGCCTGATCCGCCTTGACGTCGATCAGGACCGACTCGCCGTGCGGCACGGCAAAGAAATCGGACAGATACTTGCCCTGCGGTGTCAGGAGCGCAGCGTAGACGAGGCCGTCGCTCAGCTTTCTGATGTCGTTGGAAATCAGACCTTGCAGGAAGGCCACGCGATCCTTGCCCGTGATCATCAGGACCCGTCGGTCGGGGGCAGCTTCGCCGATCCCGGTCATCCGTTCTCTCCCTCCGCTGCAGTGCTTCCGTCCGAGAATTGCAGCCGGCACAGTCCCGCGTAAAGGCCGTTCCGAGCCAGCAGCGCGTCGTGCGTGCCTTCCTCGACGACCTGGCCGCGATCCATCACCACGATCTTGTCGGCGCCCCGAACCGTCGCCAGCCGGTGGGCGATGACGAGCGTCGTGCGCCCCTTGCTCAACCGGTCGAGCGCATCTTGGACGAGCGCTTCGCTTGCCGCGTCAAGCGCCGACGTCGCCTCGTCCATCAGCAGGATCGGGGCGTTGCGCAAAAGCGCCCGGGCGATGGCGACGCGCTGACGCTGGCCGCCCGAAAGGCCCGATCCGCGCGGGCCGGCCTGCGTGTCGAGGCCGCCGGGAAGGGCTCCAGTAAACGCGCTGACATGCGCGGCGTCGAGGGCGGCAGCAAGAACCGCCTCGGCCACGTCGGTCCGGCCGAGAAGTACGTTCTCACGGATCGTCTCATCAAAGAGGGTCGCGTCCTGTGTGACGACCGAGAATAGGTCGCGGAGGGTCGCAAGGTCGAACGCGCCGATCTCCGTGCCGCCGATGGTAATGCGGCCGGTCTCGGCATCGACCATCCGCGTCAGGAGGTTGAAGACCGTGGACTTGCCGGCGCCGGAGGGGCCGACGATCGCCGTGGTCTGTCCCGGCTCGGCGGTGAAGGTCAGCCCCCGCAGAACGGCGTTCTCCCCGTAGGAGAGGCGCACTTCCTCGAAGCGGATGCCGGTATCGGCCGGCGGGGCAGTGACGGGATGGGCCGCGCGAGTGATCGCGGGCCGGGTGTCGAAGAGCCGGTAGAGCCGTTCGAGACTCGCCGCCGCGATCTGCCAGGTGCCGGCCATGTCGCCGAGCCGACGCAGGGGCTGGAAGGCGAGCGACATCGCGGTGAAGAAGGACATGAATTCGCCAACGCTGCGCTCGCCGCGGGTGATCTCGGGGCCGGCCAGAAGGAGGACGCCGAAGAAGCCAAGCCCGGTGACGATGTCGATCAGCGCGGGGATCGTCGCGCGGCTGGCCGCCGTCTTGACCTCGGCCCGGACGATCCGATCAACGATATGGCGGAAGCGCGAAAGCTGGTAATCCTCCATCCGGTTTAGCTTCACGGCCGTGATCCCGTGGAAGATCTCGTCGAGCCGGGTCGCGCGTTTTGCCGCCTCGCCCCGGACATGGCTGGTCTTGCGCCGGATATAGCGCTGCACCGCGTGGGACGGCAGGATGAGGAGCGGCGCGCCGACAAGCGCGGTCAGCGTCCAGCCCGGGTCGATGGCAAACGCCACGCCGAAAAGCGAGACCAGCGCCACCGCGTCGCGGCCGATGCCGGTTATGAGAAGCTGCCAGACGCTTTGCACCGCGATCGTGTCGCCCTGGACCCGCTCGATCAGCGCGCCGGGAGAGTTGGACTGGAAGAACGGCCCGTCAAGCGTCAGCACATGGGCGAGAAGATCCGTCTGCATGGTGGTCGAGGTCTTCATCGCCACCCGTGTGAGCAGCGAGCGGTTGACGATCAGCGTTGTCGCCCGGATCACGAAGAGCGACAGGATCGCTCCTCCGACCCACCAGATCGCCCCGGCATCACCGGCGACGAAGACCCGGTCGAAGAGCGGCTTCAGCATCCATGACAGGGCGGCGAGGGTCGAGCCCTCGATCACCATGAAGATCCCGGCGACCGCCATCGTCCACTTGTGGGGCGAGAGATAGCCGCGCCAGAGCCGTCCGAGCAGGCGCCGGGACGAATAGGCATCCGCTCTGGGATCGGATTTGGCGCCGGGTGCGGGCACGTCGGGATGGGCCTTCGATCTGCGCGGCGGGCGCCGCAGGTCGGGCAGATCTAGCCCGAAAGCGCCGCGACTGGCAAGGCGAGCGCGGCGCTTCGGCAGGCGATTGACCTTCCTTGTGCGCAGTCCTACGGCTTGGCGGCCGGAAGGAGAACCCGCATGAGTCTGAGCCAAGGCCGTCCCTATCTTGCCATTCCGGGACCTTCGGTCATGCCCGACCGCGTGCTTCGCGCGATGCACCGGGCTGCGCCCAACATCTATGGCGGTTCCCTGCACGAGATGACGGCATCCATCGTCGCCGACCTGCGCCGTGTGGCGCGGACCACCGCGCATGTGGCGACCTATATCGTGAACGGACACGGCGCCTGGGAAGCGGCGAACAGCAACGTCTTTTCCCGGGGCGACAAGGCGCTCGTCGCCGTGACCGGGCAATTCGGCACGAGCTGGGCGAACTCGGTCGAACGGATGGGTGTCCGGGTCGAGCGGATCGATTTCGGCCGGAAGTCGCCCGCCGACCCGGCGCGCATCGCCGAGGCATTGGCGGCCGACCGGGCGCACGAGATCCGCGCGGTCCTCGTGACCCATGTCGACACCGCGACCTCGGTCAGGAACGATATCGCCGCAATCCGGGCGGCAATGGATGCGGCCGGGCATCCCGCGCTTCTGGCGGTCGATGCCATCGCGTCCCTGGCCTGCGACCCCTTGCACATGGACGAATGGGGCATCGACGTGCTGGTCGCGGCCAGCCAGAAGGGATTGATGACGCCGCCCGGCCTCGGCTTCGTCTGGTTCTCCGACAAGGCGCGCGATGCCTGCCGTGCCTCGGACCTGCGCACGCCCTACTGGGACTGGGAGCCACGCGCCTTTCCCTCGGAATACTGGCAGCTGTTCTGCGGCACCGCTCCGACCCATCACCTCTTCGGCCTGCGCGAGGCGCTAACGATGCTTCTCGATGAAGAGGGGCTGGAGACCGCCTGGGCGCGGCACCGCGCGCTCGCCGGCGCGGTCTGGGCGGCGTTTGATGCGTGGGGGGCCGAGGGCGATGTCGCGCTCAACATCGCCGAGCCGGCCCATCGCGGCTGTTCGGTGACGGCGGCGCGGATCGGAGGCGGCGGCGCGGCGCGGCTGCGCCAGTGGTGCGAGGAGGAGGCGGGCGTCACGCTCGGCATCGGGCTCGGCATGGCGGAGCCCTCGGACGCGGCTTTCGGCGATTTCCTCAGGGTTGCGCATATGGGGCACGTAAATGCCCACATGACGCTCGGCGTGATTTCGGTCATGGAGGCGGGGATGCGCTCGCTCGGGATCAAGCACGGTTCGGGCGCACTGGATGCGGCCGCCGCGGCGATCGCGGCGG
>JBNKFC010000092.1:0-6610 GCA_050289105.1 Paracoccaceae bacterium
TCGCGGCCGACATAAATGCCGAACTGACAGGGCTTGAAACCGAGGTAACAGGGCAATGACCGATCTTTACCAGTCCCAGCGCGCGATGCGGAACATGCGCCGTGCGGCGATGCAGCGGGGCGTTGTCGCGATCCTTGACGTCGGCACGTCGAAGATCGCCTGTCTGGTCCTGCAGTTCGACGGGTCCGAGGAGATGCGCGAGGACGGGCTCGGCTCACTCGCCGGGCAGTCGCAGTTCAGGGTGATCGGTGCCGCCACGACCCGCTCGCGCGGGGTACGGTTTGGTGAAGTCGATGCGATGGCCGAGACCGAGCGTGCGATCCGCACCGCCGTGCAGGCCGCCCAGAAGATGGCGCAGACGCGGGTCGATCACGTCATCGCCTGTTTTTCCGGCGCGAGCCCCCGCAGCTATGGGCTGGCGGGCGATATCGAGCTTGCCGACGGTCAGGTCAGCGAGCAGGACGTGGCGCGCGTGCTGGCCGCCTGCGATGTGCCGGATTTCGGCGCGGGGCGCGAGGTGCTGCATGCCCATCCGGTGAACTTCGCCATCGACCACCGGTCGGGCCTTGGCGATCCGCGCGGCCATGTCGGCAACCGGTTGTCGGCGGACATGCATCTGCTGACCATCGACACCGTCGCGGTGGAGAACCTGCTTTACTGCATCAAGCGCTGCGATCTGGAAATCGCGGGGCTGGCGTCGTCGGCCTATGTTTCGGGGCTGTCGAGCCTTGTCGAGGACGAACAGGAACTGGGCGCGGCCTGTATCGACATGGGCGGCGGATCGACCGGGCTGTCGATCTTCATCAAGAAGCACATGATCTTTGCCGACTCGGTGCGACTGGGCGGCGATCATGTCACTTCCGATATCTCCAAGGGTCTGCAGGTGCCGCTGACGACCGCCGAGCGGATCAAGACGATCCATGGCGGGGTTCATGCGACCGGTATGGACGACCGCGAGATGATCGAGATCGGCGCCGATTGCGGCGACTGGGAAAAGGACCGTCGGCAGGTCAGCCGTACGGAACTGATCGGCATCATGCGGCCGCGTGTCGAAGAGATTCTGGAGGAGGTCAGGGCGCTTCTGGATGCGGCCGGTTTTGACCAGTTGCCGAGCCAGCAGATCGTCCTGACGGGCGGCGCGAGCCAGATCCCCGGCCTCGATATGCTGGCCGCGCGAATCCTTGGCCAGAACGTGCGACTCGGTCGTCCCTTGCGCGTTCAGGGACTGCCGCAGGCGGCGACTGGCGCGGCCTTTGCATCAACTGTCGGTCTTTCGCTCTTCGCCGCACACCCGCAGGACGAGTGGTGGGATTTCGAGATTCCGGCCGAGCGCTATCCGGCCCGGTCGCTGCGAAGGGCCGTGAAATGGTTTAAAGACAACTGGTAACCGCATGATCTTGAGAGGTCGGCGAAATGCCGCTTAAAGAGAACGGAAGGACCCCAGATTTTGTGGCGAGAGGGTGTTTTTTGCGTGACCTCTCGGGAATCTATCCCTAAAATCGCGCTAATTCGGAAAAGGCGGCCGAGGACAGGCCGGGGACATGACAGGCGGAAAAAATGGCATTGAATTTGACGATGAATGAACGGGAGGACCTGAAGCCGCGTATCACGGTGTTCGGGGTCGGTGGTGCAGGTGGCAATGCCGTCAACAACATGATCGAGAAGCATCTGGAAGGCGTGGAGTTCGTGGTGGCGAACACCGATGCCCAGGCGCTTCAACAAAGCCATTCCAACGCCCGCATCCAGATGGGTGTGAAGGTCACCGAAGGTCTCGGCGCTGGTGCGCGTCCCTCGGTCGGCGCCGCCGCCGCCGAAGAGACGATTGAGGAGATCGTCGATCACCTTGCTGGCGCTCACATGTGCTTCATCACCGCCGGCATGGGCGGCGGCACCGGCACCGGGGCGGCCCCGATCATCGCGCAGGCCGCGCGGGAGCTGGGCGTGCTGACCGTCGGCGTCGTCACGAAGCCCTTCCAGTTCGAAGGCGCAAAGCGGATGAAGCAGGCGGATGAGGGCATCGAGGCGCTCCAGAAAGTCGTTGACACGCTGATCATCATCCCGAACCAGAACCTGTTCCGGCTCGCCAACGAGAAGACCACCTTTACCGAAGCCTTCGCTCTGGCCGACGACGTGCTCTATCAGGGCGTCAAGGGCGTGACCGACCTCATGGTCCGTCCGGGCCTCATCAACCTCGATTTCGCCGATGTCCGCGCGGTGATGGACGAGATGGGCAAGGCGATGATGGGCACCGGCGAGGCGACCGGCGAGGATCGCGCGGTTCAGGCGGCCGAGAAGGCCATCGCCAACCCGCTGCTCGACGAGATCAGCCTCAAGGGCGCCAAGGGCGTTCTCATCAACATCACCGGCGGCACCGACCTCACGCTGTTCGAGCTTGACGAGGCGGCGAACCGGATCCGCGAGGAAGTCGATCCCGATGCCAATATCATCGTCGGCTCGACCCTCGATGATGCAATGGAAGGCATGATGCGGGTCTCCGTCGTCGCCACCGGCATCGACGCGACCGTGTCGCATGCCGATATCCCGACGCCGCGCCGCCGGATGGCGGAGCCGCTGCAGCCGGCGATGGTGCTGGAGCAGTCCGCCCAGAAGCCGGCTGCCGCCGCGCCCGTGACGGCCGCAGCCCCGGCGCCCGTCGTCGCGAGCGAAGAGCGGCGCGAAACCGCGCAGGCCGACCGCGAGGACGAGCGCTCGCTCTTCGACGCCGAGACTGCCGGCGACGATCTGCCGCCGCCCGCCTACCGTCCGGCCCCCGCGCCGCAACCGGCACAGGCCGCCGCGGTCCATGTCGAGGACGAGGCGCAGGCTTTCGTCGCGCCGCGTCCGCGCGCGCCCGGAACCCCGACGCCCGAGGCGATGGCGCGGCTTCAGGCCGCCGTCAACCGCCAGCCGGACCAGCAGCGCCCCGCGCAGACGGCCGCGCCGCGTCCGCAAGCCCCGGTCCAGCAGCCGCAATCGCGCATGGCCGACAAGCCGCGCTTCGGCATCAACACGCTCCTGAACCGCATGGCCGGCCATCCCGCCGAACAGACCGAGCGGGTCGAGCGCACGACGCCGCCGCTGCGTCAGCCGCCGCAGGCTTCGACCGCCTATGACGACGAACCGGAGATCGACCCGGACCAGGAACGGATCGAGATTCCCGCCTTCCTGCGCCGTCAGGCGAACTGACTTCAGGTCACGATTTGGAATGAAGGGCCGGATCTCTCCGGCCCTTTTTCTTTGCTATTCAATGATTTCAGGCTCTCACTTTGCGCAATTGGCTGACCTTCGCTTAACTTTGCATCGAATGTTACATTCCGTCGCAAAGAGTGAGTTGAGCTTCCCGGGCCGCCCCATTACCTCAACGCTACCGAAGGGATGACCTTCGTTTAACTGAGGTTCAGACGTGCAGACGACGATCAGATCGGCGGTGACGTTCACGGGCAGGGGGCTGCATTCAGGCCTTCGCGCGCGTATGACGATTCACCCGGCTTCGGCCGAATATGGCATCTGGTTCCGCCGCACCGACGTGATCGGCCGCGATGCGATGGTGCAGGCGCACTGGTCGGCGGTGTCGAACGCGAAGCTCTGCACCGTGATCTCCAACGCCGCCGGAACGTCGGTCTCGACCATCGAGCACGTCATGGCGGCGCTGGCCGGCTGCGGCATTCACAACGCGCTGATCGAGATCGACGCGCCCGAGGTTCCGATCCTCGACGGTTCCGCCGCGCCCTTCGCTGCGGCGATCCTCGCCCGCGGCGTGCGCGAGCTTGATGCACCGGTGCGCTGTTTCGAGATCCTCGAACCGGTCGAGATCCGCGACGGGCTCGCCCTCGCGCGGCTGGAGCCTGCGGAAGCACTGGAAATCGATTTCGAGATCGACTTTGCGGACGCCGCGATCGGCCACCAGCACAAGCGGCTCTCTATGTCCAACGGCGCCTTCCTCCGGGAGCTCTCCGACTGCCGCACCTTCTGCCGTCAGGCGGATGTCGAGTCGATGCAGGCCAACGGCCTCGCCCTCGGCGGCAATCCCGGCGAGAACGCGGTGGTCTTCGATGGCGACAAGGTGCTGAGCCCGGGCGGCCTGCGCCGCGCGGACGAGCCTGTGCGTCACAAGATGCTGGACGCGCTCGGCGATCTCGCGCTGGCCGGTGCTCCGATCCTCGGGCGCTATACTGGCAACCGGGCGGGCCACGCGATGACGAACCGGCTTCTCCGGGCGTTGTTCGCCAATCCTTCCGCCTTCCGCATCGTCGAATGCGACGCGGCACGCCGCCGGAAGCTGCCCGGAACGGGCATCAATCGCGCCGATATTCCTGCCGTCGCCTGAACGCAGGGCGGGTGCGAAAGGCGTTTTGCGCCCCGGATTTTTCTGTGCTAGGACGAAGCGAACCAGAGCTCCTGGGGTGGCCGCGGGAACGGCCTCAGGACATGGAAAAACGTGAAGCAGGAACGGGGTAGGCAGGCAATGGGTCGGGGCGGAAAAGCGGCGCATCTGGTCGGCAGCCTCGCGCTTGTCGCCTTTCTGGCAGCCTGCGGTGGCGGCAATAGGGAACCTGCGCTCGACACTCTCGATGCGGAAGCGATCTACAAACTCGGCGAATACCAGTTGGAAACCAGCCGCAAGGGCGAGGATGCGGTCAAGTATTTCTCCGAGGTCGAGCGGCTCTATCCCTATTCCGAATGGGCCAAGCGCGCGCTGATCATGCAGGCATTCGCCTATCACAAGGATCGGGACTACGAGAACAGCCGCGCCACCGCGCAACGCTATATCGACACCTATCCCGCCGAAGAGGACGCGGCCTATGCCAAGTACCTGCTCGCGCTTTCCTATTACGACCAGATCGACGAAGTCGGCCGCGACCAGGGCCTCACCTTCCAGGCGCTTCAGGCGCTCCGCGCGGTGATCGAGGAATATCCCGACAGCGAATATGCCCGCTCGGCCATCCTCAAGTTCGATCTCGCCTTCGACCATCTCGCGGCGAAGGAGATGGAGATCGGCCGCTATTACCTCAAACGCAAGCACTACACCGCCGCGATCAACCGGTTCCGGGTGGTGGTGGAGAACTTCCAGACCACGACCCATGTGCCCGAGGCGCTGCACCGGCTGGTGGAATGCTACCTTTCGCTCGGTCTCACCGACGAGGCGCAGACGGCGGGCGCGATCCTTGGTCACAACTTCCAGTCGACCGAATGGTATCAGGACAGCTACCGCCTGCTGACCAGCAAGGGCCTTCAGCCCGAGGCGAAGGGCGACAGCTGGCTCGCCAAGGTCTACCGGCAGGTGATCCGGGGCGAATGGCTGTGACGGTGCGCTGAGGCGCGCCTACGGGGGCGGGGATGCTTCGGTCGCTTGAAATCCGCGACATGCTGATCATCGACCGGCTGGATCTCGATTTCCGGCCGGGCCTCAACGTGTTGACCGGAGAGACCGGGGCGGGGAAGTCGATCCTGCTCGACTGCCTCGGCTTCGTTCTCGGCTGGCGCGGGCGCGCGGAACTGGTGCGCGCGGGGGCCGACCAGGGCGAGGTCACTGCGGTCTTCGACCTGCCAGAGGGCCATGCGGCGCGCGCGGTCCTTGCCGAAGCGGGCCTTCCCGACGCGGACGAGTTGATCCTGCGCCGCGTGAACGCCGCCGATGGCCGCAAGACGGCGTTCGTCAATGACCGGCGGGCGAGCGGCGAGGTCTTGCGCGCGCTGTCCGACACGCTGGTGGAACTGCACGGCCAGCAGGACGACCGCGGCCTTCTCAACCCGCGCGGCCACCGGCAATTGCTTGATGCCTTCGCGGGCGCAGACCTCAACCCGGTGCGACGCGCGTGGGTCGAGCGCGCGGCGGCCGACAAGGCGCTGGCAGCCGCCGAAGCGGAACTGGCGGCGATGCGCGCCGAGGAGGACTTCCTGCGCCACGCCGTTGGCGAACTCGACACGCTCGATCCACAACCCGGCGAGGAAGCGGAACTCGACGCCCGGCGGCGGATGATGCAGGGCGCGGCGCGGATCCGCGAGGATGTCGCGAAGGCGCTTCAGGCCCTCGGGCCCGACGGCGCAGAAGGGCTGATGGGCGACGCGATCCGCTGGCTCGAAGGCGCCGCCGACCGGGCCGAGGGGCTGATCGACGAACCGGTCGCGGCCCTCGGCCGGGCGCTGACCGAACTTGGCGAGGCCACCCAGGGGGTGGAAACCGCCCTTGACCGGCTGAGCTTCGATCAGCGCGAGATGGAGCGGGTGGAGGAGCGCCTCTTCGCCATCCGCGCCTTGGCGCGCAAGCACGGGGTCCTTGCCGACGATCTCGGCGCCTTCGCCGAGGATCTGAGGGCGCGCCTCGCTGCGCTCGACGGCGGCGCGGCGAACATCCGCGCGCTCCGCGACCGGGTCGCGGCGGCGGGTGCGGCCTATGACGCGGCGGCGGCAGCGATCTCCGACCAGCGACGGAAAGCGGGCCAGAGGCTCGACAAGGCCATCGCCGGCGAACTCGTGCCGCTGAAGATGGAGCGCGCGCATTTCGCCACCGAGATCGCAGGGGGCGATGCCGGGCCGGAGGGCCGCGACCAGGTTGCCTTCACGGTGGCAACCAATCCCGGCGCGCCTTCGGGGCCCCTGAACCGCATCG
>JBNKFC010000093.1:0-5567 GCA_050289105.1 Paracoccaceae bacterium
AGCGCGACGGTCAGGTCCGCCGCGATCCTCGGATCATCCTCGACCGCCAGCGCACGCATCGGGCTCAGTCCTCCGGTTTCAGTCCATTCTCGCCGCCAGTATCGTCGCTGACGATGTCGCCCGTTGCCGCATCGACCGTAACCTCGATGATCCGGCCGGCAGGGGTGATGAGCTCGAACTCATAGGCAAGGTGCCCGTCTTCGGATTCGAGGTCCACTTCGACCATGCGGGCGTGGTAGCGCGCCTCGACCATCGGCAGGATCGCGGCGAGCGGTTGCGCATCCTGTCGCGATACCGCCTCTCGGGCGCGGTCATGGTCGTGGCCTTCGCTCCGGCCGCCGTTGCTGCCATTGGCAAGAGCGGGCGCGGCAAGGCCGACCAGCAGAAGGCCGATCAGGAGGAGGACAATGATGATGGCCGCGTTTCTCATGCCGTCTTTCTAGCCGAGCGTCGCTGACATTTCGCTGACAGCAGCGGTCAGACTGCCGTCAGGCGACTCATGCGATCAGTGCGCCACCAGGACGGCAAACGCGCCGCCCAGAAGATGGAGCAAGACAACATGAAACGCACGATCCTCTTTACCACCGCCCTCGCCGCCGCCGCAGGTCTTTTCGCCATCGGCGCCGCCCAGGCCTCGGGCAAGTCCGACAAGGGCGAAGTCCGGAACTCCCACGAGTACAGCTACCTCTACATGTCGGGCGACGACAGCGCGCAAGGCGAGCGCAATCAGTACGTGAAGCGCAACGAATATCGCGAGCGCAACGAGTACCGTGAGCGCAACGAAGTCCGCGACCACGCCGAAGGCGATGAGAGCGACGACTGATCCCGGCCCAGGGGCCCCGGACGTGCCGCAAGGCCTGTTCGGGGCACCAAAGCGCCGGGACTCGGGACGGGTCCTCGGCTTTCCAACGCGGTGCATCGGCGTTCATCCGCCGGTCCATGGCGTGAAGGACCGATGCTCTGACCGCGATCAGAGCTCCGCTTCCGCCGCACTGCAGAATGCGCGCCTTGAAGCGATTCCAGATAGAGAGGAACGACCATGAAACGGATGTATTTGCCGGTACTCGCCCTCGCGCTGAGCTTCGCCGGGGCCGGCATGGCCCTTGCGCAGGACCAGACGCAGGATCGCGACCAGTTGCGCGACTGCGGTAGTCTCGGTCCGGACGATTGCGCGGATCTGTTGAGAATCCGTGATCGTCTGAAGGATTGCGACGGGTCGAGCACGCAGGAATGCGCCGATCTTCTGCGCGAGCGCGACCGGCTTCAGGATTGCGCCGATCAGGACCGGACGCAGGACCAGACGCAAGACCAGACCCGCGATCGGGACTGTGCGCCGTCGGCCGGCGGTGCGGGCGGGAACTGACCCGCGCGTGAACTGAACCGGCGACATGAATCGGAAACAGCCCCCACCGGTGCGGTAGTCGGTCGATCCGTCCGCGCCGGGGGGCGGACCGTGACACCCCCTGACCAGAAATGAAAGAAGACTACCATGTGTGAACATCACTCCACGCACGACTCGTGCACGGATAAAAAGATCCCGGCATCCGGCGGGCGGCGCGAGTTTCTGAAACTTGCGGTCCTCGGCGGTGCGCTCAGCCTCTACCGCGTCGTTACGCCATCCGCGGCGCTGGCCTCGACCACGGACGCGCTGCTTCTGACCTGCATGGATTTCCGGTTGACCGACGACATCGTGAAATACATGGACGGACGCGGCATGACAGACCGCTACGACCATGTCGTGCTTGCCGGCGGATCGCTCGGCGCCCTGACCGACAAGTACGGCGAATGGGGCAAGACCTTCCGCGATCATCTTCAGGTCGCCATCGACCTGCACCAGATCCACCAGGTCATCCTGATGGATCACCGCGACTGCGGCGCCTACAAGACAATCCTCGGTGAGGACTTCGCCAAGGATCCGACGTTGGAGACAGCGGTCCATGCCGAGTATCTTGCCCGGCTTGCGGCCGAGATCCGCTCCCTCCATCCGGATTTGACAGTCGAGACGCTCCTGATGAACCTGGACGGGAGCGTCGAGACGCTTTCGACCTGAGTCGCGAGGCGCGCGAGGGCGGTACGCTGCCCCGGGCGCTTTCTCGATCAACGCATCCATTTCGATCCAGTTCCGACGCAAGGAGTTCCGGTCATGACAGCCGTGCCGCAAGCAGAATTGAAGGTCTGGGATCCGTTCGTCCGGATCTTTCACTGGTCCTTGGTCGCAGCCGTTCTGGTCGCTTATTTCGTCGAGCCCGAGGACAGCACGCTGGCTGTGCATGTCTGGGCCGGATACGCGGTCGGCGGGCTTGTGATCCTGCGTATCATCTGGGGCTTTGTCGGTACCGAACACGCCCGGTTCAGCGACTTCCTGTTCGGCCCTTTCACAGCCATCAGCTATTTCGCCGGCCTGATCGGGGGACGCGCCAAGCGATACATTGGCCACAGCCCCGCGGGGGCATGGATGGTGTTCGCGCTGTTAGCCGCGCTTTCGATCACCGTCTTTCTCGGCATGGCGGTCTATGCCCAGGAAGAGAACCGGGGGCCGCTCGCCTCCGTCTTCGGAGCGTCGAGCGTCGTCATGGCTCCGACCAACGGGGACGACGACGATGAAGGCGGCGACGAAGGGGAAGGGCGGGGCGGCGGATCCGACCTCTTCGAGGAACTGCACGAAGTCGCCGCGAACCTCACGATGATACTGGCCCTGCTCCACATCGGCGGTGTCGTGCTTTCCAGCTTGGCGCACCGTGAAAACCTCGTCCGCGCCATGGTCACCGGCCGGAAAAGGTCGGAGTGATCGGGGCGATCAGACCGAGACCGGATGACGGCGTGGCCTCAGCCGAAGGACAGGATGCGCCGGGTCGTCTCGGGGTCGAGAAAACCCGCCACGGTCGCCTCGGTCTCGATCCGGAGAGCGGTTTCGATATCGCTTGCAGCAGTGAGATTGAGCGCCCGCTTCATCCGGCGAACGGCCTGTTCGGGCAGGGCCGAGAGTTCCTTTGCCACGGACATCGCTTCGTCCAGAAGCTCCGCGTCGGGAGCCACCTTCCAGGCGACGCCGGCGGCCAAGAGGTCGCTTGCACTGTAGCGCCGGCCGAGAAAGAGCATCTCGCGCGCTTTCTGCAGCCCGGCGAGGGCAGGCAGAAGCGCCGTCACCGCGCCGGTGACGAAGACTCCCAGGCTGAGTTCCGGGAAGAACGCCTTGGCGCTTTCGCCCCAGATCGGGAAATCGCAGTTGATCGCCCATTCGAAGCCGCCGCCGACCGCCCATCCGTTGATCGCACCGACGACGGGCTTCGGCCCGAAAGTGATGGCGCGGGTCGCGGCCTGGATCGCCTCGACAAGATCAAGCGCCTCGGCCTCGGTTTCGGGGTGGACGTGTTCGCGCCGGTCGTCGCCGGCACAAAAGGCGCGGCCGGTGCCGGTGAAGATGATTACGCGGGTTTGCGGACAGGCATTCGCATCGTCGAAGGCGCGCGCCACGTCGTCGATGAGCGCCCGGTTCATCGCATTGAGGCTGCCGGGGCGGTTCAGCGCGATCGTGCGCACCGCCTCGGGGCCAAGTGTGCTGAGCACGGTGTCATACTGAAAATCGGTCATGTCTCTGTCCTCACCACGCGCTTCGTTTTGCCTTCGGTTTTCGGGAAGGTGCCGTGCGGCACCAGCGTCACCCGCGCGCTGGCGCCAAGCGTTCGCTTGAAGGCGGCCTCGATCTGTGCGGCGAGGCCCGGCTCCGCCTGTTGGCCACGCGCGAGTTCCGCGTGGACCGGCAGCACGTCGTAGGGTGGCTGGGTGTCGAGCACGATGCGGTAGTCGCCCGAAAGCTCCGGCTGCGCGGCGATGACCGCCGAGACCATCGTCGGAAACATGTTCAGCCCGCGCACCACGACCATGTCGTCACTGCGTCCGACGACGCGGAAGCGGAAGCCATGGCGACCGCAGCGGCAGGGTTCGGTCGCGTCGATCTCGATGATGTCGCCGGTGCGGAACCGCACCAGAGGCTGGCATTCCCGTTCCAGATGGGTCAGCACCAGTTCGCCCCGCTGGCCGGCTTCGATCGGCAAGGGGTTGCCGGTTTCCGGATTGATGAGTTCGGGGTAGAGCACATCGGCGGCAAGGTAGTGCAGCCGCGTGTCGTGTTCGCATTGCCCGGCGAAGTTGGAGAAGACATCCGAGACGCCGTAGTTCGCGTTGCGCGGCTCCATCCCCCAGACGTCGCGAATGCGGTTCCTGAGCGCCGGGTCGTCGAGCCCTGCCTCACCGCCGAACAAGCCGAATTTCAGCCCGAGGTCGCGCGGGGCGATGCCCGGAAACTTCTCCTCCAGAACCCGTTCGAGCACCGAGGGGTAGGACGGCGTGCAGGAAATCGCGTCGACGCCGACTTCGAGGATGGTGCGGATCAGAAGCTCGGTTCCGCCAACACCGAAGGGAATGACCATGGCGCCGGTTTCCTGAAGCGTCAGATGGTCGGTCAGCCCGCCCATCCACATCTGATAGTTCAGGCAATGCACCACGGTATGCTCCGGCCGCAGTCCCGCCGCGCGATGGCTGCGCCCGCCGACGATCTCGGTCGTGCGGCAATCCTGCGCCGACATGGCGAGGTTCATCGCCTGCCCCGTCGTGCCAGAGGTCCGGTGCAGCCGGACCGCTGCGGAGCGCGGTGCCGCCAGGTAGTTTCCGAAAGGCGGATGTTCGGCCTGCGATACCCTGAGCTGGGCCTTGTCCGACAAGGGAAGACGGGCGAGATCCCGCAGGTCCGCCGGGGCTTCGATCCCGGCCCAAAGGGTGCGGTAGAAGTCCGAGTTGCGACCCACGTGTTCGCGCTGTCGCTGCCAGGCCTGCTGCTGCGCCGGCAGAAGCTCTGCCGCCGAACAGGTTTCACCCGGGCTCAGCCCTTCATCCATCGCCCTCATTGGGACAGTCCTTTCTTCCAGAGCGTCGTCAGCGTGTCGATCACCGTCTGGCGGTCCGTGGAGACGGCCGTCAGCGTCGGATCGCCATTGAGCAGTGTCGCGGTCAGATACTGATCGACCATGCCGCCCAAGGCGTAGACGCGGCGGATCAGTTCGGCTTCGGGCAGATCCGGCCGCTTCTTGCGGATCGAGTGGACCACGGTCATCACCCATTCCCGGTTCAGGGTCTGAAACGCCTGCATCGCCTCGGGGTAGTTTTCGAGGTGATTGACGAGGCATTTCATCAAGCCGGGGTTCTGTTCGAATAGAAGGTAATAGGTCTCGGTCGTTGCACGCACCGTGTCGCCGTCATGGGTCCTCGCGGCGCCACGCAGGCAAAGTTGGACGAAGGCGACGAAGTCCAGCAGCAGACTGCCTGTCAACGCATGCAGATCGGAGAAATGAATGTAGAAGGTGCCGTGTGCGATCGGCACTTCCTTGCAGATATCCGCCACGGTCAGCGATGTGAGGGACTGCCGGTCGAGCAGGTCGCTGGTCGCGATCTGGATCGCTGTCCTGGTCCGCTCGCGCTTCGCCGACTCCTTTGCCCCTTCGGCGAGATGGAGCCCATAGCGGAGCGTGAGCGGGGTAGGTTTTGGCGCTGGTATGGCGTTCATCGGGCTC
>JBNKFC010000094.1:0-8731 GCA_050289105.1 Paracoccaceae bacterium
GTGTCTGCGATATCCTAGTCAACAACGCCGGTATCCAGGTGGTGTCGCCCATCGACGAGTTTCCGGTCGACAAGTGGGAAGCGATTATTGCCATCAACATGAATTCGGCCTTTCACACCACCGCCGTCGCGCTGCCGATGATGCGCAAGGCGGGGTGGGGCCGGGTAATCAACGTCGCTTCGGCCCACGGATTGCGCGCCAGCCCATTTAAGTCGGCCTATGTGACGGCGAAACACGGGGTAGTCGGCATGACCAAGGTCGTTGCGCTGGAGACCGCGAAGGAACCGATCACGGCGAACGCGATTTGTCCGGGCTATGTGCTGACGCCGCTGGTCGAGGCGCAGATCCCGGATACGGCCAAGGAATACGGCATCTCGGAAGACGAGGCGATCGAGAAAGTCATCCTGTTGAAGCAGCCATCGAAAGAGTTCGTGACGGTCGAACAGCTGGGCGGTATTGCCACTTTCCTGTGCTCGGATGCCGCGTCGCAGATCACGGGCACCACCATTTCGGCCGATGGCGGCTGGACCTGTCAGTAGCGCGTCAAAACCCACGCAGAATAGTCCGGCAAAAAGGGTGGCTGCATTGCAGCCATCCTCAATTTGATTCAAGCGTCTTCCTGATAGGCTTAGGCGATCAGAGGTCGAGACCGCCGCCGCCGCCGCCGCCACTGCTGCTACTTGCTGCTGCAACGAGAATCGCAATCAGCAAAAGCGGGATGATGAAACCGCCAGACGAACTGGATTCTTCGGCAATAACCTCGGGTTCCATCATCGGTTCGGCCATCCCACCCGCATTGGCCTGACCTGAAATGACTGCAAGGCTGAGGGCAGCTGCCGTTACCGCATTCTTGATTTTCATCACAAAACTCACTCTTTCTTAGTCCGAGGACCAGTCCCCTACACGACTATTCTATTCAAATTTGCATGGAACGGCACTCGATTTCTTGCCGGTTGTTTAACAAAGACAACCAGACGTGTGTTTTCCAACACAAGCTCTTCCGGTCCCAAAAGCGGGAATTCTGGTCAGTTTCCGCCCAGTCTTGCGGCGGGCGGGCGGACCTCTCCGATCGGAGTCGGCATGGCGTGCGAACCATCGGGATAGACGAGACCTGCCGAGATCACCAGTTTCGCGGCGTCTTCCACCGTCATGTCCAGCTCGATGATGTCGGCCTTGGGTACGAACAAAAGGAAGCCCGAGGTCGGGTTCGGTGTGGTCGGCAGGAAGACCGCGGTCTTCGACGTGTCGTCGGGCAGCTTGTTGTGGATTTCGCCCTTGGCCGAGGTGGCCACAAAGGCGATGGCCCAGATGCCCTTGCGCGGATATTCAACCAGGCATGCTTTATCGAAGGAGGCCTCGGTCTGGGCAAAGACGGTTTCCGCGATCTGTTTCAGGCCCTTGTAGACCGAGCGCACCACCGGCAGGTTGTGAACCAGGCCTTCGGCCCATCGGATCAGAGACTTGCCGATGATCCCCTTGGCCATCCAACCGACGATGACGGTGAAGATCAGGAAGGCGATGACGCCGATGCCGCGGATGTTCAATCCGACGTATTGGTCGGGGCGGAGCCAGACCGGAACGAAGGGCAGAACCCAGCTGTCGACCCAGCCTGCAACGGTCCAGATCAGCCAGAGCGTCAGCCCGATCGGGGCGATGACTACGAGGCCGGTCAGGAACGACGCACGGAACCACCTGAACAGGGACAGGCGGCGATGGGTCACTTCTTCGTCGAAATCAGGCTTCATGCAGGTTTCTCGTTGGGGCCAGATTCAAATCTAGGTTGCCGGGCCGGTTTGAACAACGGTTTCTGTCGAAATCATGTGTTTCCAACTCGAGCGCCAAGGTTTGCGGCGATTTTCGAGGCAAATCGGGCGTTGTTCAGGACCAGAGCGATATTGGCGTCCAGAGACCGGCCCTCGGTCAATTCGAAGATGCGCTGAAGCAGGAACGGGGTGACGGCCTTTGCGGCGACGCCCCGGGCTTCGGCCTCGGCGGTGGCCAGGGCGATGACAGGGGCGAGGTCGGCGCTGGGAATTTCGTCGGCGGCGGGGATCGGGTTGGCGATCAGGTGGCCGCCCTTCAGGCCGAGAGTTTCGCGCATGGCGATGGCGCTGGCGACCTCCCTGGCGGTGTCCATACGCAGCGGTGAGGCGAAGTCGGATTTGCGCGACCAGAAGGCGGGCAGCATGTCCTGGCCGATGGTGATGACGGGAACGCCGAGCGTTTCCAGGACCTCCAGCGTTTTGGGGATGTCGAGGATGGCCTTTGGGCCGGCGGCGACGACGGTGACCGGGGTTTCGGCCAACTCCCGGAGATCGGCGGAGATGTCGAAGGTCGTCTCTGCACCCTTGTGGACGCCTCCGATGCCGCCGGTGGCAAAGACGCGGATACCGGCGAGGTGGGCAGCGATCATGGTGGCGGCGACGGTGGTAGCACCGGATTGGCCAAGGGCGATGCAGGTAGCGAGGTCGGCGCGCGAGAGTTTCGCGACGTCGTCCATTTGCGCGAGGCGGTCGAGATTGGCGTCAGAGAGACCGACGTGCAGGCGACCTTCCAGCACGGCGATTGTCGCGGGGATCGCGCCATGCTCACGGACCGTGGCCTCGACCAGCCTGGCGGTTTCGACGTTCTGGGGGAAGGGCATCCCGTGAGTGATGATCGTCGATTCAAGGGCGACAACAGGGCGGTTCCGGGCCAGCGCGTCGGCGACCTCGGGCAGAATGTCGAGGGGCAGGGTCATGTGGCGACGTCTCCGGAGACATGGGCGGCGGCGGCCGAGAGCGCGGTCCGGAGGGCCGTCTCGCCGGTCTCGCCGCGCCATTCGGCGGCGATATGGGCGGCCATGAAAGTGTCGCCCGCGCCGGTGACGCGCGTGACCAGCACCTGAGGTGGCTGGGCGGTCAAAACGCCGGTGGGGCCGGCATAGGCGGCGGTTTCGCCGCCGTTCGTCACCAGGGCACGGGCCGCGCCGCGCGCGAGCAGGGCCTCGGCGGCGGCAGGAGCATCGTCGAATTGCGACTGGCAGATGAGGCCAGCCTCTTCGAGGTTGACGTAAAGCGTCGCGTTGGCGACTGCGAGGAGCGGAAGGAGCCGTTCGGCCTTGCCCGGCGAGGCGGGCGCGATGCGCAGATCAGCGCGCGCGAACAGGGGGCTTGCGGCGATCTCGGCCAGAAGGGCCTCGGTCAGGTTGCCGTCGAGCGCGATCAGCCCTCCGTAGGGCGTCTCGGCCGAGCCGAGGCGGCCATCGGCGAGGGGCGCGAGGATCTTGTCGCCCGCCGCTTCGAGCGAGTGGGCGTCGGCAATGGCGGCAATCAGCCCGTTGGCACCCTCGACGGCCATGTAGCGGTCGGTGGGCAGGTCCTGTGAGCGGTAGACGTGACGGGTGATCATCCCGAGGCGGTCGGCCGCCGACATCAGTTCGGCGCCTTCTTCATCCTGGCCGATGGCCGTCAGAAGTACGGGGCGCAGTCCGAAACGGCGCAGGGTCATCGCCACGTTCATCGCCACCCCGCCCGGCAGGCGCGTGATCCGCCCCGGCACGTCCGAACCCGCGCGCATCACCGCGCCCGACCGGCCGATCACGTCCCACAGGACTGAGCCGATGCAGATGATTTCGTCAGGAGCTGTCATGACAGGCGGTGTGGCCGGATTGCGCAATTTTGGCAAGTCGTGTTTCGTGGGACTGACCCGGAGACAGGAGAACGGCATGGGGTTCAGTGAGGCGACGTTCGGTTTCCTGCGCGATATTGAAGCGCATAACAGCCGCGAGTGGTTCGAGGCCAATCGCGCGAGCTACGAGACCCATTGGAAAGAGGCAGCGCTGGACGTCATCGCTGAGTTGTCCGAGGACATGGCAGCTCTGTCGCCATCGCTGAAGGCGGTGCCGAAACTGAATGGGTCGCTGAGGCGCATCAATCGGGACGTGCGGTTTTCCAAGGACAAATCGCCCTATAACGCACGGCTGCACATGATTTTCTGGACGGGGGATCATCCGAACCGCTCGCCCGCGATGCACCTGGTGTTGACGCCGGAGGGGGTCGGCTATGGCGCCGGGCAGTTTGGGTTGGAGCCAGCGGCGCTGAAGGCGGTGCGCGAGCGGATTATCGACGGTGAGGATGGGGACGCGCTGTTGACGGCCTTGAAAAGCGCCGAGGCCGTCGGCTGCACCATGGGGCCGCCCGGCCTTGCCCGCCTGCCGAAGGGGTTCGAGGCCGAGGGGCCGCGCGCCGAGCTGTTGCGCCACAAGGCGGTGGTCGCCCGCACCCGTGGCAACGAGGCTCCTGCCTCGGTGGTGACGGGCTCGGGGGCCAGGCAGTGGATCATGGAGACCACGTCGGCGCTGATGCCGCTGATCGCGTGGTTGCACGGAAGATGAGCGTGCGCCATGTCTTTATCTTGCGATAAATACGCAAGTCCCTCGATCAGGATCAGGACAGGTGCCCTGTTTCTTCGCGCCAGGCGGCCCAGTCTTCCGGGGTGTCGAGGTCGCGGGTGGCGCGGTCGTCGGGGAAACGGAACAACTCGACCGGCTCGCCCCTGAGCGCGGTGCGCCCGCCGGTGTTGCCGGTGACGTCGGCGAGGCGGATGGCGATGGCATAGGGTAGGAACAGGGGTGTTCCGGGGCGGTCGCTATCGACCTCTCCGGCGCGGGTGATGCGGGTTTCGCCTGTTTCACGGAAGCGATCGAGCACGGCGAGGAATTCCGTCGTTCCGATGCCCGGGACGTCGGGCAGGAGCAGGCCGAGGGACTGACCTTCGGCGAGAAGGGCCTGAACGTGGCGGAGTGAGGCGGACATGCCTTCGGCGGCTTCTGGGACCTCTTCCAGCATGACCGGCAGGCCGGAGATCGCGTTGCGGCGGTCGGTGTCGCCGGGTGGCAGGGTCACCACGACCGGGCAGCCCGCCGTCATCACCGCCAGCACCTGGCGGCGCAGGAGGGGCTGGCCCTCGACTGGTTCCAAGAGCTTGTCGCGCCCGCGCATCCGCGAGGACGCGCCGGCCGCCGGTATGACGATGAGGGGGCTCACCGTTCGGGGATCAGGCCGCGCGGGCTGAAGCGCAGGACGGCGAGCAGGATAATCCCCATGGTCAGGAGCCGCATATGGGCGGCACTGTCGAGGAGATGTTCCTTGAGTGCCGAACCATCGGCCATGCCGGCGGTAATGGTCTGGATCAGGAGGAGGCCGAACGGTTCGACCATGATCCAGAGGTACCAGATCAGGATGCCGCCGAGAACAGCGCCGAAGTTGTTTCCCGAGCCGCCGACGATGACCATGACCCAGATCAGGAAGGTAAAGCGCAGAGGCTGGTAGGTGCCGGGCGTGAGTTGGCCATCTAGCGTGGTCATCATGGCGCCGGCGAGGCCGCAGACAGCCGAGCCGAGGATGAAGATTTGCAGATGGCGGGCGGTGACGTCCTTGCCCATGGCCTCGGCGGCGGTCTCGTTGTCGCGGATGGCGCGCATCATGCGGCCCCAGGGCGAAGCGAGCGCGGACTGGGCGAGCCAGAGCAGGAGGAGGAGGACGGCGAGGAAGAGGCCGGAGTAGGCGAGTTTCACGGTGATCGAGGAGGCGGTGACGGGGTCGAAGCCCCAGCCGGTCATGCGGTCGACGAAGCCGGGGTCGTTCTGCAGGTCGATCTCGTAGGGCACCGGGCGGGGCACGCCGATGACGTTCTTCACGCCGCGCGCCAGCCAGTCCTCGTTCTTCATCACGGCAATGATGATTTCCGCGATCCCGAGGGTGGCGATGGCAAGGTAGTCTGAGCGCAGGCCGAGGGCGGTCTTGCCGACGAGCCATGCGGCTCCTGCGGCGAGGGCGCCTCCGATGGGCCAGGCGAGCAGGATCGGCAGGCCGAGGCCGCCGAGGTTGCCTGTGGTGGCGGGGTTGATCGCCTCGACCGCCGCGACGCCCGGATCCAGGACGGCGCGGTACACGAAGAAGCCGACGATCAGGATGGCGACCATGGCGAGGGCGCGGCTTTTGCCTTTGGGGAGGCGTTTCCAGGCAAGGATGGCGGCGGCGATGGTGGCGGCACCGATGGCGAGGCCCGCGACGATGCGCAACCCTCCGGCCGCCCAGGCTTCGCCCACGGGGGGCATGGAGACGATCACGGCGCCAAGGCCACCGAGGGCGACGAAGCCCATGACACCGACGTTGAAGAGGCCGGCATAGCCCCATTGCATGTTCACGCCGAGGGCCATGATGGCCGAGATCAGCCCCATGTTCAGGATGCCAAGGGCCACGTTCCAGCTTTGCATCACGCCGGTCACCGCGATAAGTGCGAAGACGGCGACGAAGAGGAGCATATCTCGGGGTGTGAGGCTCATACTGATTTCCCCCTGAAGAGGCCTGTGGGCCTGAACAGCAGCACGATGATCAGGATCGCGAAGCTGACCGCGAATTTATAGTCGGTCGACATGAGCTGGATCAGCCCGTCGGGTTCCCATGAGGGCAGGACGTAACCGGCAACTTTTTTCCAGGCGTAGGTGATGGTGACCTCGGAGAAGGCGATGACGAAGCCACCCGCGATGGCACCGACCGGGTTGCCGAGTCCGCCGACAATGGCGGCGGCGAAGATCGGCAGGAGAAGCTGGAAGTAGGTGAAGGGTTTGAAAGATTTGTCGAGGCCATAGAGCGTTCCGGCGATCGTCGCCAGGGCGGCGACGATAATCCAGGTGATCGCGACGACACGCTCGGGGTTGATGCCGGAAAGGAGCGCGAGGTCCTCGTTGTCGGAAAACGCGCGCATGGATTTGCCGGTGCGGGTCTTGTTGAGGAACCAGAACAGGGCGGCGACGACGATCACGGCGACGATGACAGTCAGAAGGGCGGTGGCCTTGATGGCGAGGCCTTCCTGCAGGCCGGTCATCTCCTTGAAGTCACGCGCGGTGATGAGGAAGCGGGCGCCGTCGGCGAAACGCTGGTCATCAACGCCGATAATAAAGCGGACCAGGCCGTTCATGACGAACATCACGCCCATGGAGACGATCACGAGGATCACTGGGGCGGCTTTTTGTTCGCGGTAGAAACGATAGACGAGCCGGTCGGTCGCCAGAACGAGCAGGGCCGTGGCGGCGATGCCCGCGGGGAGCGCCAGGAGCGCCGTGGGCAGGGGGCCGAGCGAGACGCCCATGCCCTGGAGCCACCATGTCACCAGAATGGTGGACATGGCGCCGAAAGCCATGGTGTCGCCGTGGGCGAAGTTGGAAAAGCGCAGGATGCCGTAAATCAGCGTCACGCCAAGCGCGCCGAGCGCGAGCTGGCTGCCGTAGGAGACCGCCGGGACGACGACGAAGTTCAGGAGCGCCACAACAGCGTTCAGAAGGTCCATTGCGCCTCCTTCCAGGGGGTTGCGCCGTTGTTGGCGTCATCCCGATTATGGTTTGCGCCACCTTCGGCGCCGCGGGGGGCCGCCTTAGCTGCGGCGGCAATGCGTATTTCGAGCAAGATAAAGACTGCTTGGTCTGCCGGATTTTGCGTCATGAGCCCAACCATCGTTGCAGGTGGGCGGCTTGGCCGTGGCAATCGCCGATGCGCGTGGCCTCGCCATTTGCGGCCGTGATCGCCAGGGCGGCGCGGCCGTCGGCACGCAGGCCAAGGGCCACGGTCGAATTGCCGGTGCCGGTCTTGATCACCACGTCGTCATCCTCGGTCGAGGGGATCGGCTGGACCGATGCCGCCACGGTCTGGGTGCCGTTCAGGTCGAGCGTGGCGCGAAAGAGGCCCGGCCTGTCGCGCAGCGAGGGATGGGCGACAATGCTGATCGCTATCGGCTCTTCCGCCTGTGTGCCGGCTGGGAAATCGCATTGGATCACCCCCGTCGGTGCCGTTTCGAACTGTGCCATCAAAAGCAATTGAATCAACGCCTCGCGTATCATTGTCGTCCCTCACCCAATCGCGACCCTTTCGGCCCGCACCCCGTTTTGCCGGTCGGGCGGCTTTTGCCTTCCGTCCGGCGACCTGCCCGGATTTCTTCCGGGTCTCGTGTCGTGTCTTCCCGGCGACCCTAGCCGCCGAGGAAGGAGCGGCGGACCTCGGGGTCCGCCATCAATGCCTTGCCGGTGTCGGTGAAGGCGTTGCTGCCCTGCACCAGCACGTATCCCTTGTCGGCGATGTCGAGCGCCTGGCGAGCGTTCTGTTCGACCATGAGGATCGAGATCCCCGTGCGCGCGACCTCGATGATGCGGTCAAAGAGTTCGTCCATGACGATGGGCGAGACGCCCGCCGTCGGCTCGTCCAGCATCAGGACCTTGGGTTTGGTCATCAGCGCCCGACCCACGGCGACCTGCTGGCGCTGGCCGCCCGAGAGTTCGCCTGCCGCCTGCCGTCGCTTGTCCCTCAGGATCGGGAAGAGGTCATAGACCTGCTCCATCGTGGTGCGGATGTCGTCGCGGCGCAGGAAGGCGCCCATTTCGAGATTTTCCTCGACCGTCATCGAGGTGAAGATGTTGTGGGTCTGGGGCACGAAGGCCATGCCTTTGGCGACCCTGTCCTGGGGGCTGAGGCGGGTGATGTCCTCGCCGTCGAGGCGGACGGCGCCTTCGCGCAGGTTCAGCATGCCGAAGACGGCCTTCATCGCGGTGGACTTGCCCGCGCCGTTTGGCCCCACGATGACAGCGATTTCGGATTTCTCGACCGCGATGGTGCAGCCGTGAAGGATGTCGGCGCCGCGCCCGTAGCCGCCGGTCATGTTGTCGCCGATGAGGAAGGGCTCGCTCACTGATTGGCCT
>JBNKFC010000095.1:0-1836 GCA_050289105.1 Paracoccaceae bacterium
GATCCGGCCCCGCGCGGGCCGGCGCCGGCGCTGGACGGCGACCGGGCTGCCGTGATGGCTTGGCTCGACGAGACGGATTGAAACCGTCGGGGCGTGGCAGCTGCATCCGTCAGCGGCTGACTTCGCCCTTCGCCCTGTTCCCGGATACGCCCGGTTCGACACGGCTTGCGCTCTTTGCCCTGAAGATCGAGTTGCAGACACCAGCCGACGCCGGGAGTAGGACCGCGCTTCTCGCCTTTGCTGCCGGGGATTGACCGCGACACGCCGCGAACGGACCTTGCCCCCGCGCGATCCTCGCCTAGATTGGCCGCGCGCACGAACAGACCCGGAGACAGCCATGACCGACGAGGCCCTCGTCATCTTTACGCCTTCGGGCAAGCGCGGACGTTTCGCGCTCGGCACGCCCGTTCTGACGGCCGCCCGGCAGCTTGGTGTCGATCTCGATTCGGTCTGTGGCGGACGGGGCATCTGTTCGAAGTGCCAGATCACGCCGGGCTATGGCGAGTTTCCCAAACACGGCGTGACGGTCGCCCAAGACGCGCTCTCCGAATGGAACGCGGTCGAGGACCGCTACAACCGCATCCGCGGGCTCGCCGAGGGCAGGCGCCTCGGGTGTCAGGCGAAGATCATGGGCGATGTCGTCATCGACGTTCCGCCCGAGAGCCAGGTCCATCGCCAGGTGATCCGCAAGTCGGCGACCCAGCGCGACATGGTGATGGACCCCGCCACCCATGCTTATTACGTCGAGGTGGCCGAGCCCGACATGCACGACCCGTCCGGCGACTTTCAGAGGCTTTCGGACGCGCTTCGCGAGCAATGGCAGATCGACGGCCTCACCGCCGAACCGACACTTCTGGCGCGGCTCCAACCGATCCTGCGAAAAGGGGAATGGAAGGTCACCGTCGCCATTCACCGCGACCACAATGGCGTGCCGCGCATTCTCGACCTCTGGCCGGGCTTTTGGGAGGGACGGCTCTACGGTCTCGCCGTCGACCTCGGCTCCACGACGATCGCCGCCCACCTTTGCGACCTTCGCAACGGCAACGTCCTTGCCTCGTCCGGGCTGATGAACCCGCAGATCCGTTTCGGCGAAGACCTCATGAGCCGGGTCAGCTACGCGATGATGAACCCCGGCGGCGACAAGGAGATGACGTCCGCAGTGCGCACCGCGCTGAATGGTCTCGCGCAGGCGATCGCCGCCGAGGCCGATATCGACCCGACGCAGATCGTGGAGACGGTCTTCGTCTGCAATCCGGTGATGCACCACCTCCTTCTCGGCATCGACCCGGTCGAACTCGGTCAGGCGCCCTTCGCGCTGGCCACCTCCGACAGCCTGTCGCTGGCGGCGCGCGATCTTGACCTCACGACGATCCATCCGAACGCCCGCACCTATATCCTGCCTTGCATCGCCGGCCATGTCGGCGCCGATTGCGCCGCTGTGGCATTGTCCGAAGAACCGAACAAATCCGAGGATATGGTGCTTATTGTCGACGTGGGCACCAATGCGGAGATCCTGCTTGGCAACAAGGAGCGGGTGCTCGCCTGCTCCTCGCCCACCGGCCCCGCCTTTGAAGGCGCGCAGATCAGCGCCGGCCAGCGCGCCGCGCCGGGCGCCATCGAGCGGGTGGAGATCGACCCCGTGACGAAGGAGCCGCGCTTCAAGGTCATCGGCAGCGATCTTTGGTCGACCGACGACGGCTTCGCCGCCGCGACCGCGCAGACCGGCATCACCGGCATCTGCGGATCGGGCATCATCGAGGTTGTGGCCGAGATGCGGATGGCGGGCATTCTCGATGCGAGCGGGCTGATCGGATCGGCAGAGCAGGTCGGCACCAA
>JBNKFC010000096.1:0-2675 GCA_050289105.1 Paracoccaceae bacterium
CTGCCGCAAAAGGGCTTCCTGAAGCAGGAAGAGATCCCGCTGACCCCGTACCTCGCGACCCGCACCGGCAATTACTACAATCTCGGCCACAAGAGCCGTCACGGCTGACCTCGCTTCGTCCGGGGGCCAAAGCCGCCCCCGGGAGCCCCGCCCTCAGCTTGTCGCAACGACCGGGGTCCACAACCCGCCCCGGCACCGTACCCGCTTGCCCCCCTCCAGAAGCGCCCGCAGACGTTCAGCGCGCCAGCCGGTCAGGGGGGCGGCGGCATGGCCATATCCGGCGCGAGGGTCGCGGTTAAGGTCCTGCAAGTAGAGGTCCTGGGCCAGCGGGTTCACATCAAAGCACATCGTCGTTCCTTTCTGTTCTTGGATTGTGGGTCGATGCACCTAAGATGCGGGTGGGGCGCTCGGGATCCGTATGGCCCGGCGTGACGGGGGCGTAAAAACGGTGGGGTGCCCCCGTAAAATCGACCGTGGCATCCGGGGACCGGGACAGTGAGCAGACGCAATCGCCTTCATATTCGGCTTCTCGGTCCGCTGGCGGTTACATGCAGTGACGGAACGGCCGCATCTTTCCCGACGCAGAAATCCCAGGCGCTTCTGGCGATGATCGCGCTCGCCGGGCCCAGCGGGATACACCGCGATACTGCGGCTGACTTGTTGTGGAGCCGCAGCGGTCAGGCACAGGCGCGCACCAATCTGCGCCAATCGCTCGCGAGCCTGCGCAAGGCGCTTGGTGCGGATGCCGACATGATCGAGGCCCGGGGGGCGGTGCTTGGGCTGCGGTTGGATGAGGTCGATCTGGATACCAACGCGCTTGGCAAGGATGGCCCGCCGCCGATCGACGGGCAAAGGCTCGATGATCTCGCGGCGGCATCGACCCTGCTTGCCGGGCTGACGGTCAACGAGCCGCCGTTCGAGGACTGGCTGACCGCCGAGCGCGCGAAATACGCAGCCCTCCTGTCATCGGAGCTTACCCGGATCGCCGAGGTTCTACTCGGCGAAGGGAACCTTTCCGCCGCACTTACAGCAGCCCGCAGACTTCTTGACCTCGACGCGTTCAACGAAGCGGCGCATCGGCTTTTGATGCGCGTTCTCCACGCCCAGGGGGAAACCGCCTCGGCGCTCCGGCACTACGACAAGATGCGGGAGATGCTTTCCGAAGAGCTTGGTATTCAGCCCGGACCTGAAACCACCGCCTTGATCGCCCGCATCCGAAACACCCCCGACGAAGCGCCCGCTCCGGAAACCGCCCCCGAGCGGCCGGTGGCCCAAGCCGCGCAGAAGCGCGACAAGCCCTCGGTCGCGGTGCTGCCCTTCACCAATATGAGCGGCGATCCCGAACAGGATTACTTCAGCGACGGGATCACCGAGGACATCATCACCGGCCTGTCGCGGTTCCGCACCCTCTTTGTCGTCGCCCGCCATTCCTCGTTCGCGTTCCGGAACGAAAACCTCGGGGTCCGGGAAATCGGCCAGAGGCTCGGCGTGCAATACATTGTCGAGGGCAGCGTACGCCGCGCCGGAACTAAGGTCCGCATCTCCGTGCAACTCGCCGATGCGCTGACCGGCACCCATGTCTGGGCGGAACGCTATGACCAGGAATTCGACGACATCTTCGCCGTGCAGGACGAGGTCACGCGCAGCATCGTTGCCGTCCTGCCCGGACGGGTTCAGGAGGACGTGGCCGACCGCGCGTCGCGCATGCCGACGGAGAACATGAAGGCTTATGAATACATGCTCCGCGGCAAGTCGTTGCGCGACGGGCTGAACGCCGAGGATACCGCCGAGGCGCGCGAGCTGTTCAAGAAGGCGCTGGAGCTCGACCCGCGCTATGCCCGCGCCTACATGTATCTTGCCGATACCTATGTCGTCGATGGCTGGCTCGGCCTCGCCGAGGAAGGTGCCGCGGGCAAGTCGCTTGCCCTGTCGCGCAAGGGCGCTGGGCTCGACAACAACGACGTCTATATCCAGGACCAGCTCGGTTACGCGTTCCTCTGCGAAGGGCTCTGGGACGAGGCTGAGGTTCAGTTCGAAAAGACCTTGTCCAAGATCGTGAACGAGGCAGAGTCGATGGCCTGGTGCGGCTATGCATTCCTGCTCCTCGGGCGGCGCGAGAAAGCGCGCGAAGTTGTACGGGAGGCAATCCGGCTCGACCCGATGCATTCGCCCTCGATCGACTGGATCCTCGGCCAGATCCACTTCTTCACGGGGGACTACGGGGCCGTCGTGCAAGTTCTGATCGGCGAGGCGCTGCTCAATTCCCTCGCTCATGCCTTTCTGGTCAGCGCCTATGCCCATCTCGACCAGCCGGGCGAAGCGGCAGCGGCGCTGGCGAAGTTCATCCGAATGCGACGGCACGAATTCGCGAGCCGGGGCATCGACGTGAAGGACGACACGGTCGAAGGCCTCGCGGGCGCTTACCGGCCGATGTGGCGTGACCCAGGCGATTGGGAGCATCTGGCGGATGGGCTCAGAAGGGCCGGATTGCCGGGCTGATCGGGGCGCGAAGCGATCTGCAAGTCACTGAGACGCCCATTGGCCGAACGCCGGTTCCGGGCTGAATGGATCCGACTGTATTCGGTTCCCCGCGCCCTTCGCTTTTGCGGAGGGTGTTCTTTTTTGCGTCACCGCCGTTCGGCAAGGTATAAGTTGCCAAGAGGAAGCCCCATCTT
>JBNKFC010000097.1:0-5415 GCA_050289105.1 Paracoccaceae bacterium
AGAACCGCTCAACCGCTGGGAGGCCCAAGGTGTGGAATTCCGTAACTGGAAAAAATGGGTGATACGCGCTAGGATTGTTTCAATTACTGAGTCTTCTCCCCCTTATTTTGCGGGAGTTTCGTCGTCGACATTTTCAAAAAAACGAGGATTGGACCATGTTCCGGCTGCCTCGACGCTTTTTTCTGACGCTTTCCCTTTGCGCGCTGATCCTGTGCGCAAATACCGCCGCGGGTCTGGCGATGAACGTTTCGGGCGGGGATGAGGCGGACACATCCTGTCGCGCAGAAAACACCACCCTCGCCCATGTTGTCGCGCTGGAACAGGTGTATGTCTACAACCGTTTCGGTGCCTTCAATCCCGGCGGGATGCTCTATGCGCTCCGCCGGGACGTGGTAGCATCCTCGGGCGACGGAGAGGACATCGCGGGCGTCGATGACGGCGACGCGATCCCACTCGCGCCCGATGCCGCGGCCGACGCGGCGCTCGCCGGCAACGTGCGGCTCCGCGAGGACAAGCGACCGCGACCCATCGTTTTGAGGGTGAACGAGGGAGATTGCCTCAGGATCGTCTTCACCAACCTGCTTGCCCCTGTCGAAGACGGCGACGAAGTGCATCTCGACCCGCGCACCGGCATCCCCATGTCGATCGATTCCGACGAACCGGCGACGCGTTCGGCCTCGATACATGTCAGCGGGCTGGAGCTTTCCGGCTCCATCCTCTCGGACGGCACCAATGTCGGCTATAACCCGACCTCGCTCGCCGCACCCGGGGAGACGAAGATTTACACCCTGCGCGGCAGGAAAGAAGGTGGCTACCTGCTCTACTCGATGGGCGCGGCGGCCGGCGGCGAAGGCGACGGCGGGCAGATCGGGCTTGGCCTTTTCGGTTCGGTCAACGTCGAACCGAAGGGGTCAGTATGGTACCGATCGCAAGTCACCGAAAGCCAGCTCGCGGCGGCGACGTCCGGGCATTCGGTGAAGGGCACGCCAGAGATCGACTATGCGGTCAAGGATGGCGGCATCCCGATCCTCGACATGGTCATGCCGGTTACGGGCGATCCTTTCGCCACGCGCGAGATCGTGCACAGCGACCTGAATGCGATCATCAACCCGCTGGAGGGCGAGTCCTGCGAGACCGTCCCCGGACCGGGATCGAGTTGCGGCGAGCCATTCCGCGAATTCACCGTCATCTTCCACGACGAGTTGACGGCGGTTCAGGCCTTCCCCGAACTCGCCGACGAAGACAACCCGATCTCGGCCCTGAAGGATGGCATGGGCATCAACTACGGCGCCGCCGGTCTGGGCGCGATGGTGCTGGCCAACCGTCAGGGCATCGGCCCGGCGAAGGACTGTGTCGAATGCAAACTTGAGGAGTTCTTCCTCACCTCCTGGGCGATGGGCGATCCCGCCTTGGTGATCGAGCGCGACGACGACATGAAGGCGGTCCGCGCGCTCTATCCCGACGATCCGTCGAACGTTCACCATTCCTATCTCGGCGACCCGGTGCGCTTCCGCAACCTTCATGCCGGACCGAAGGAGACCCATGTCTTCCACCTTCACGCCCACCAATGGGTGCAGGATTGGCATGACGGCGATGCGGTCTATCTCGACAGCCAAACGATCTCGCCCGGCGCATCCTTCACCTACGAGGTGCATTATGGTGGATCGGGCAACCGAAACCTGACGCCGGGGGACTCGATCTTCCACTGCCATCTCTATCCCCATTTCGCGCAAGGCATGTGGGAGTTGTGGCGCACGCATGACGTCTACGAGGACGGCAGCGAGGCACGCAAGCTTCCCGATACGGAAGTCGCGGGCGGCACGCCCAATCCCGCCGTCGTACCGATGCCGCATACCCCCCTGCCGCCGATGCCTACACCGGCTTTCGAAGGCTATCCCTTCTACATCGCCGGCGTGCCGGGGCATCGCCCGCCGCAGGCGCCGCTCGATCTCGATCCCGAGGTCTACGGCGCGGCGGACACGAGCCAGACGCTGATGCGCCACGTCATCCTCGGCGGGGCGCGCGAGACTGGTGTCGAGCCCTTCGGGACCGAGGCGGACGGCCAGCCGAAAGACCTTGAGAAGAAGTATTTCGACACGACCGTCGCCGAAGACGACCCGATGGGCCAGACCAACCGCATCGCGGCGCGCGTGCGCAGCCAGAACGGCAACCCGAACCTCTTTGCGCTGGCCGCAAAGCTGACCAAGGCATGGGTCCGCCGGCTGCCGCTCGACGGCACCCCCGCCGAACAGACGGCCATGGAGTTTCACGCCGGCACCGCGCCCGGCGCGGTCGAGATCGCATCATCCGACTACGGCGTTCCCGAGCGCGGCTATCCGACCTGCACGTCCGATGGCGATTGCGGCACGACGGACGCGCCCACGCTCTTCCGGGTGAACGGTCTCTCTCCCAAGCCAGGCGCGCCCTATGCCGATCCCTGCGCGCCGCGATTCTACCTTGGCCCCAAGGACGGCGATCACGCCGATCCGGCGAACTGGTACGAACTTCCGCCCGAACGCAGATACCGGGCGACCTACCTGCAATTCGACATGCCGGTGAACAAGCACGGCTGGCACGACCCGCAGGCGCGTCTCATCACCCTGGAACATGACGCGGCGGCGGTGCTGAGCCATAGCCGCGCGCCCGAACCCTTCTTCTTCCGCGCCAATTCCGGCGAATGCGTGGTGTTCGAGGCGACGAACCTGATCCCGTCGAACCTGAACCTCGACGATTTCCAGGTCTTCACGCCGACCGACACGATCGGCCAGCACATCCACCTGGTGAAGTTCGACGTCACCTCGTCGGACGGGTCCGGCAATGGCTGGAACTACGAGGACGGCACCTTCTCACCCGACGAGATCCGCGAACGGATCATCGCCAACAACGCCTATCGCGGCTTTGCCGAGTTGAAGCCCCTGACGCACCGCCTGTTCCTTCCGGGCGGCGCGCTCTCCGATCCCGCATTCAGCGCGAAGGGCATGTGCCCCGAGACGCTGCCCGCCGATCCCATCGAGGCGGAGCGCGCGCTTGAGGAGCATCCGTGGTGCGGCGCGCAGTCGACGCTGCAGCGCTGGTGGGCGGACCCGCTCCTTAACCAGGTCGGCAAGGACCGGAGCATCCGCACCGTCTTCACGCATGACCATTTCGGCCCGAGCTCGCACCAGCAGCACGGTTTCTACGCCGCGCTGGTGATCGAACCCAACGGGTCGAGCTGGCAGTCCCTCGCGGGACGGGAGTTCGGCGGGCAGGACGAAAGCGGTACCCAAATCCGTCTTCGCGAGGATGGCGGGCCGACGTCGGCGGCGGCGATCATCGTCGACAAGGCCGCACCCGGCGAGACCCCTGACAGCCGCCGCGAATACAACATCGCGGTTGCGGATTTCGCGCTCCTTTACACCGCGCCGCCGGAGAACAAGGCGATCAGCGCGCCGGGCATGCTGGATCACGATCTGCCGGACATGGTCGAGAACGCCTCGATGCCTCGACCAGAAGGAATATCGGTGTCCGACCCTGGTGGCCAGTTGATGAACTACCGCAATGAACCGATCCCGCTTCGGGTGGGCAGCGAGAATGCGGAGGGGCGCTGGTCGCTCAAGACCTACGATGCGGGATCCGCTTCGGTGGCGGCCTGCAAGGCCTCGCTCGAAGCCGCGTTCACCGATCAGGGTCAGGACCAACCCGATCCGCGTCTGAGGGACTGTCGCGAAGGTCCGTGGGGGCCAACGGAAGCGGCCGCCTGCGAGGCGCGCGTGGTGCAGGCCCTTTGCGATCCGTCCGATCTCGCGAACGTTTTCTCGTCCCATACCCATGTCGATCAGGACAGCTCGATCGCGGCAGAGGTGGTGGCGGACGGTCTCGCCTACGACACGCGGGCGATCTTCAATACCGTCTACCTCAATCGAAACTGCGCCGACACGCCCGACCTCAACTGCGGCGAGCCCGCGGGGCTGCGCAAGGACGGCGACCCGGCGACGCCGCTGCTGGGAACGCGCGAGGGCGACCGGGTTCAGGTGCGCCTTATCCAGGGCGCGCAGGAGGAGAACCATATCTTCTTCATGAACGGCGCGCGCTGGCTGGCCGAGCCGGGCTCGCCCAATACCGGCTGGCGCGCGGCGCAGGCCATCGGCATCTCGGAGCATTTCGAGTTCAACCTCGATGTCGAGGATCCGTCGCCGCAGAAGACCAAGGATCACCTCTACGGCACGACCGCGACCGACAACCTCTGGGACGGTCAGTGGGGCTTCATGCGCGTCGTCGGCAGCGAAACCGATCTCCCCTCACTCGCGCCGCTGACGGGGCGCGGCACCGACACGCTCATCAATGCCGATCAGACGACCTGCGCAGCCAGCATCCCGCGCCGGACGTTCAAGGTCGAGGCTTGGCGCGTGGCCGACCTCCTGCCCGACGGCAAGCTCCGCTACCACGAGAAGCGCGACCTCTCGGACCCGAATGCCCGGATCTTCGTGCTGGCCGGCGAAAGCATGCAAGAGGCCGCGCCCTCCGGCGGCACGCGGCCCGGCCCGGTGACGGTCATCGACCGCCAGGCCTCGGACGTGACGCTGATGGCGGAGGGCAGGAAGCGCCCGGAACCCCTGATCCTGCGCGCCCGCGCCGGCGAATGCATCGAGGTCGAGCTGACCAATCGTCTGGGTGCTGAGCCGGAGGATCTGACCGATCCGGGGACCTGGAGCTGGAACATGATGCCGCCCATCACCTACGGGCTGAACTTCAACCAAGTGCGCCAGTCGAACGCCGTGGGCCTTCATGCCCAGCTCGTCTCGGGCAACGCGATCCTGAATGACGGCAGTTTCGCGGGCGGCAATGTCTCAAGCCTCGCCTATCCCTGCGACGCTTCCCAGGGCACGGAGCTTTGCGCGACAGATGCCTCCGACAGCCCGCCCGAGAACCAGTATCTCTGGGAGAACACCGTCACCTATCGCTGGTATGCGGGCGAATGGAAGAAGGGGCCCGACGATCCCGAAGCGACCCTCACCCCGATCGAATTCGGCGTGGCCGCGCTTCAGGACTTCGCCGACCCGATCAAGGGTGGCTCGCACGGACGGATCGGCGCATTGGTCGTCGAACCCGCCGACGCCGAATGGCAAACCGATTGCGACCGCCTGCGCGGCACCGATGCGCCCGAGGCCGAGAAAGCCGCCTGCCTGAACGCGGCCGCGACCGTCACGGCGGGGGCCGAAAGCTTCCGCGAATTCGTCCTGATCTATCAGAACGACGCGAGCATCCGCTATCGCGGCGAGGCGCTCGCCAATCTGCGCAACGGCGACGATGCTGAGGATTCCGGCCAGAAGGCGTTCAACTACCGGTTCGAGCCGTTCTGGACCCGCCTCGACGCCAACCCCGCAGCCGACCCCGAGTCGATGATGGAGTACGACTTCACCAACGTCCTGTCGTCCG
>JBNKFC010000098.1:0-1593 GCA_050289105.1 Paracoccaceae bacterium
GGCCATCGACGGCTCTCCATCGGCCCCACCCTTACCGCCCATCCGACCGAGGCCAAACGGGTCACGGTCCTTGAAATTCACCACCGCATTTACCACCTGCTGGTTGCGCTCGAGGCTCAGCGCTGGACGCCGCGCGAACGCGAGGAGATCCTCGCTCGACATCCAGTCCGAGATCGACCTCTTGTGGATGACAGGCGAACTCAGACGCGAACGGCCCAGCCTAAGCGATGAAGTCGAATGGGGCCTGCAATTCTTTCGCGACAGCATCTATGATGCGGTTCTGCAGCTTTTCGAACGCTTCACCGCGGCAATCGACCGCCTAACCGGTGGCAAGGGCGACGCCACGCCCTGTATCCGCTTCCATTCCTGGATCGGCGGCGACAGAGACGGCAATCCGAACGTCACCGCCGAGGTGACGCGGGACGCGGTCGACCGGGCGCGCCAGACGGTGCTCGACCGCTATCTCGCGGCGCTGATATCCGCCTCCGCCAAGGTCAGCATCAGCTCTCTTATCGCACGACTTCCTGCCGAACCCGAATCCCGACTCCGGGCCATTATCCGGCGCAGTCCAGAGGCTGCAACGCTGGAAAAACGCAATCCCAGCGAGATTTTCCGGCAGGCCCTAACCGCGATGGCGGGCCGCATCCGCGCGACGAGCGGCCGCGATGCGACGGGGTACAGAATGGCCGCGGATTTCATCACTGATCTCCGCAGCATCGAAGAGGCGCTCACCCAGATCGGCGCGCAGCGCATCGCTCACCGGCGGATACGCCCGATCCGCTGGCAAGCTCAAGCCTTTGGTTTCCGCACCTTCACCCTCGATATCCGGCAGAACTCCACGGTAACGACGGCGGTGCTGGCCGAGATCTGAGCGCTTTCCGGGTCCGCACCGGAACATGGCAGTCCCGCCCGGGCCGAACGCCTGCGCAGGGAAATCGGGCAGAGCGACCTGACCTGGCCCGACCGCGCGCGGCTCAGCCCTCAGGCGCAGGAGCTTCTGGACCTGCTTGCGCTCATGCGCGACATCCGCACCGGCGACGATCCCGACGCGATCGGGCCCTTCATCCTCTCGATGACCCGCTCGGCCGACGACATTCTCGGCGTCTACCTTCTCGCCCGCTATGCCGGCTTCGGCGCTGAAAAGATCGAACTCAGCATCGTGCCGCTTTTCGAGACCATCGGCGCCCTGAGCCGCGCGCCCGAAATCCTTGACGGCGTCCTCAAGATCCCCTTCGCCTATCGCAGCATCAGATCGGCGGCCGGGACCGTGGAGGTGATGCTCGGCTATTCCGACAGCAACAAGGACGGCGGCTTCGTCTGCTCCACCTGGGAGCTTGAAAAGGCCCAGCGCCGCATCGCCCGCACCCTCGCCAGCCACGGCCTTCAGCCGGTCTTCTTCCACGGCCGCGGCGGCTCGGTCAGCCGGGGCGGCGCGCCCACCGAACGCGCCATCGCCGCCCAGCCTTTCGGCACGATCAATGGCCGCCTGCGGCTGACCGAACAGGGCGAGGTCGTGTCGTCGAAATATGCCAATCGCGGCACCGCGCTGAACCAGCTGGAGCTTCTGGCCGCTTCGGTCCTGTCGCATTCGCT
>JBNKFC010000099.1:0-1670 GCA_050289105.1 Paracoccaceae bacterium
GATGGTGATTTCGGATGATACCGGCCCCGAAAGCATCGCCGGTGTGATGGGCGGCGCGGTTTCCGGCTGCACCGAGGAAACCACGGATGTCTTCCTTGAAAGCGCCTATTGGGACCCGATCACCATCGCCACGACGGGCCGGGCGCTGAAGATCAATTCCGATGCCCGCTACCGGTTCGAACGCGGCGTGGACCCGGAGTTCACATTGCCGGGGCTGGAACTGGCCACGCGGATGATCCTTGATCTTTGCGGAGGTGAGGCGTCCGAGGTGGTGATGGACGGTTCGGTGCCGGTCAGCGACCGGGCCTACAGGTTCGATCCGAAGAAGGTGGTGAGCCTTGTCGGCATGAACATCGCCGAGGGCGACCAGCGGGCGACTTTGGAGGCCCTTGGCTTCACCCTGAAAGGCGATATGGCCCATCCGCCCTCCTGGCGGCCGGACATTCTGGGTGAGGCCGATCTGGTCGAGGAAGTGGCGCGGATCGCGTCCTTGACGAAGCTGGAAGGCAAGCCGATGCGGCGGGCGAAACCCGGCGTGCCGAAGCCGATCCTGACGCCGATGCAGATGCGGGAAAAGGCTGCGCGGCGGGTGCTGGCCGCTTTGGGCTACAACGAATGCGTGACCTATTCCTTCATCGACTCCGCCTCGGCGGAATTGTTCGGTGGCGGCGATGAGGCGACGCGGCTGGAAAACCCGATCTCGTCGGAAATGACCCATATGCGGCCCGACCTGCTGCCGGGCCTCTTGCAGGCCGCCGCCCGCAACCAGGCGCGCGGCTTCATGGACCTCGCGCTGTTCGAAGTCGGCCCCGCCTTCCATGGCGGTGAGCCGGGCGAACAGGCGCTTATGGCCACCGGCCTTCTCGTGGGCGCGACCGCGCCGCGCGACCCCTATGATTCGCGTCGGATGGCCGACCTTTACGACGCCAAGGCCGATGCCGAGGCGGTGCTGGCCGCTTTGGGCGCGCCTTTGAAGGTGCAGATCAGCCGCAAGGCGGATGCATGGTGGCATCCGGGCCGCTCGGGCGTGATGGGGCTCGGCCCGAACGTCATCGCGACCTTCGGCGAGGTTCATCCGAAGGTGTTGAAGGCGATGGATGTGAAGGGGCCTGCGGTTGCCTTCACGGTAAGGGTTGAGGCGGTGCCTTTCCCGAAATCGAAAACCACAACCCGCGCCGCCCTTGGCCGGTCGGATCTGCAGGCGGTCGAGCGCGATTTCGCCTTTGTCGTCGACAAGGGGGTCGAGGCGCTGACGCTCGTGAACGCCGCCCAGGGGGCTGACAAGGCGCTGATCGAAAGTGTCGCCGTCTTCGACCAGTTCACCGGCGAGAAGGCCGAGGCACAGATGGGCGCGGGCAAGAAGTCGCTCGCCATATCGGTCCGCCTGCAACCGCGCGACAAGACCCTGACCGACGAGGAAATCGAGGCGGTTTCGGCCAAGATCGTCGAGAAGGTGGCGAAGGCCACGGGCGGTGTCCTCAGGGGCTGATCCCCGCCAGCGGTTCGCGCGAGAGGAAGTCCGCCAGAAGATCGAAGACCAGCCGGATGCGCCGGCTGGTATGCAATTCCCGGTGCGTGGTCAGCCAGATCGGGAAGGTGATCGGCTTCAGGTCAGGCAGGATGCGCTCCATTTCCGGGCAGAGCCGCGCCAGTTCGTCCCACATCGGTGC
>JBNKFC010000100.1:0-5953 GCA_050289105.1 Paracoccaceae bacterium
GCCGATGTCGAAGCGCACGTCGCGTTCGATCATCCGGTCCATGTAGACACGCGCCTCGGTCATGCCGTCTTCGAGACTGACGGTGTAGCCCTCGGCCCGAAACCCGGCGAGGAATTCCGGCCGGTAGGGTTCGAGCCGCGAGAGATCCCAGGGCATTAGCGCCTCGGTGTAGGACTGCGGGAGCGAGCGTGAGGCGAGAACCAGCACATCGTCGAAGAACCGCGCGACGCGGCCTGAAACCGGGGTCCAGCGGATCTTCGCGACCTGGCGCATCTCCGTGCGAAACCCGCCCTTCTGGTCGCGCACGCGCACCCTCTCGGTCTCGTAGTAGACCGTGCCGCGCCGGCCCGAATAGGATGAGGCAGTGTCGGCGTCGAACGTCCAGTAGGGCACGTAGACGCCCTGCAGCGCGCGCCCCTTGCGGGCGTAGTCCTGCAGCCCGGACGGCGCGAACCACAAGGAGCCCAGCCAGTGCGCCATCGCCTTGCGCGCCTCGGGTTCGGTCAGGATGAAGGGCGCGAGGCCTTTGGGCTTGATGTGCCGGCCGGTGCCGGTATCGGCAACGACCGGCGTCGCGCAGAACGGGCATTCGGCGGCGTGGACGGCGGGATCGAATTCGACCTCGGCGCCGCAATTGGGGCATTTCGAGAAGCGTGCTTCCTCCAGCTCGCTGTCGGGCAGGGCCTGCTCCACGCCGCGGCGGAAGTCGGTCTCCAGGATCGGCTGGTGGCCGTGCCCGGTGGCGCTGACATTCTCCTGGTGGCCGCAATGGTCGCAGATCAGCCGGCCTTCGCCCGGCGCGAAGCGCAGATCCGCGCCGCATTGCGGGCACGGAAAGCGGTGTTCTTCGGCCGGCACTTGCATCTGGGCCTGCATCCTCGCGGCCTCAGGCCCCCGGCGGCGGGGGCGGCGGCATCACGGTGAAAAGCTGCGCAAGCTCGTCGATTTCGCCTGCCCGCTTCCAGCCGTCCTGGCCCGGTGCCCAGACCAGCGTGTCGCGGGTGAAGCTGCCATCCGTGACGAGCCGCCCGAGATGGCCGCGTCCGTAAGGACCGTCGACCGCGCCGGACCGCGCGAGGTGCCAGACCTTCTCGACCGGAGGAGGCGGCGGCGGAGGTGGCACGGCGCCCGGCGCCGCCTGCGGTGCGGCCCCCCAGGGCCCCATCTGCGCCCCCATCGCCATGCCGATCCCGGCGCCGACGCCGGCGCCCATCGTCGCCCCGGCGGTGCCTTCGCCCCGGCCCATCGCCTCGGCGGCCGAATATTGCATGTAGCGGTTCAGATCGCCGACAATCCCCATCGAGGTCCGCTTGTCGAGCGCCGCTTCAACGGTCTCCGGCAAGCTTATGTTTTCGATGTAGAATTCCGGAATCTCAAGCCCGTAGGCCGCAACCGCAGGCGTGATCGCCTTGGCGACGATCTTGCCGAGATCGGCGGTGTTCGCCGCCATGTCCAGAACCGGAATCCCCGAGGAAGCAATCACCCGCGAAAATTCCTGCACGATGATGTTGCGGATCTGGAAGCTGATCTCGTCAGAGGTGAATTCCCCATCCGTGCCAACGATTTGCGAGAGGAACTTCGCGGGGTCCGAGACCCGCATCACATAGGTCCCATAGGCCCTGAGCCGGACCGGCCCGAATTCCGGATCACGCGCGATGATCGGGTTCTTGGTGCCCCATTTCTGGTCGGTGAAGCGGGTCGTGTTGACGAAGTAGATTTCGGACTTGAAGGGCGACTGGAAGCCGTGATCCCAGTGCTGCAGCGTCGTCAGGATCGGCATGTTGTTGGTCTCGAGCAGGTAGAGACCGGGCGAGAAGACATCGGCGAGCTGGCCCTCATGCACGAAGACCGCCGCCTGACCCTCGCGCACTGTCAGCTTGGCGCCGTACTTGATCGCGTGGCCCTCGCGCTCGAAACGCCAGACCATCGTGTCGCGGGTGTCGTCCGCCCAGTGGATGACGTCGATGAATTCGCCCGTCAGGAAATCGAGAATACCCATTTCTACCTCCTATCTCGGTCAGCTTCCGCCGCCCATGAGTTCGGCGGCCATCACATCGACGATCGGCCGCGCCTCCTTCAGTGTCATGCCGGGCCGCAGCCGCGGATCGTAGAGCATCTTCAGCATCATCTCGTCCTGGCGCGTCAGGGTTGCGAATTCCTCGTTGTCGTTGAAGATCGAGGGCCGCGCGCGCGGATAGTCGGCGACGAGGCCAAGGCTCTGGGCCAGTTCCTCGTGGATGCAGGCAAGCCTGAGGCGTCCCGGCAGTTCGCCCCGGATCACCGTTATTGCACGGGTGTAGGTGGCCGTCTGTCCCGGCGTGAACGAAAAGACCGTGCAGTAGGTTTCCGGCGCCATGTCGGTCACCGAACGGATCGCAGCTGCTCCGGTTGCCGGGGCGAGGGTTGCGATGCGGTGGGCCGCGGCTTTGCGTTCGTCGCTGTTCAGGATCAGGACGGAGTGATTGGGTCGCCGGCCGGTCATCCGCATCGGAAGGCCGGTCAGAGAGGACAGGCGCGAGACATAGGCCGCGATCTCGGCCCGGTCATGGGCGCGTTGATCCGCCGGGACCGATGCGCCAAATTCCACGTCGAGCCGCACCGGCTCCTCCCAGCGGTGCAGGCGGTTTTCCACGGCCTGCTGCACAAGCTGTCCGTCCTGTTCGGCGAACTCGTCGTAGAAGGCGACCCGAATGAAGTTCTCCGCAAGCTCTGCGGCGGTAAAGGGCGTGTCGGCCCCCCCGCCGTCGATGCGCAAAAGGTCCTGCGCGATATAATTGGCTTCGACCTTCGCGTAGTAATCGCGCGCGGCACGGGTCGCGGCCGAGGGTTCCACGATGATCGGTTCGGGCGGGGGCACGTCACGTGGCGATGCGGCGGGAACTGGCCCCGAACCGAAGCCTGCCGTCGTGTCGCAGCCGCCGAGCGCCGCTATGGCAGCAAAGACGAAAATGAGCCGCGCGAAATGGCCGGTTTGCATGATCTCAGACGCTGGTGCCGAGATTGGTGCCGGTGCCGGTCGCCCGCGCCTTGGCGGCGGCGAGTGTGTCGCGCAATTCGGCCTCCATCTTCTTCAGGTCCGCTTCGGCCGCGGCGCGCTTGCGCTTGCCCTCGTCGGCGATGCGCAGGCTGTCCTCGATCGTGCCGATCAACTCGGCATTCGCGGTCTTCACCGCCTCGATGTCGAAGACGCCGCGTTCCATCTCGGTGCGAACGATTTCATTGGCTTGGCGGAGGTTCTTCGCGTTCGCGGTGAGAAGCTCGTTGGTCAGGTCGTTGGCCTCGCGCACAGCACCCGCCGCTTCGGCCGAGCGCTGGATCGTCACCGCCTGGGCAAGCTGGGTTTCCCAAAGCGGCACTGTGTTGACGAGGGTGGAGTTGATCTTGGTCACGAGGCTCTTGTCGTTTTCCTGCACCAGCCGGATCGAGGGCAGCGACTGCATCGTCACCTGCCGGGTGAGCTTCAGGTCATGCACCCGCCGTTCCAGATCGTCGCGGGCGGAGCGCAGGTCGCGCAGCTCCTGCGCCGCCATCACCTTGTCGGACTCGGGCGCCTTCTCGATGGCCGCTTCCTTCGCGGGGATCTCGGTCGCATCCAGTTCGGCGATCTTCGCCTCGCCCGCCGCGATGTAGAGCGCGAGCTCGTCGTAGAAGTCCAGAGTCTTCTCATAAAGCACGTCGAGAGACTTGATATCCTTCAGCAATTTGTGTTCATGCGTCAGCAGGTCGCCGGTGATCTTGTCGATCTGGCCCTGCACGCTTTCGAACCGCGCGAGGAACTTGGCGAAAGGCGCGGTGCGCCCCAGAAGCCGTTCCCACCACGAGAGTTTCCGCCGCACATCGAGTTCGGAGACCGAAAACCCGCGGATCGTCGTGACGATCTCGCGAAGCGAGTCGCCGGCTGGGCCCACATCCTTGTTGCGCACGTCGGCGAGCATCGCCTGGCTGATCTGCTGCAACTCTCCCTGCGCGGCCGAGCCGAAATTCACGATGGATCCGGTATCCGTCATGTCGAGTTCGGCGATGCGCTTGCGGATCTCGGCGGCGAGCGGTTTCGGCGCGTCCTGCAGGGGCACGACCTCGCCGGCCGGTTCGGGCAGGATCACGGCGGTCACTTCCTCGACGGCGGCGAGGGCCTTGGCGGCGTCTTCGCGGATGTTTGACATGATTACTCTCCACTCTTCGGGGGTTACGGGTCCAGTCGCACGCCTTCGCGCTTCAGCCGGTCGCGCAGGACTCCGATCTCGATATCGAGATCGCTGCGGTTGTCGGTCAGAAGGGCGGTGGTGCGCCGGGCGAAATTGGTTTCGAGGTCTTCGAGAAGGGCTTCGTAATCGGCGCGCGCACCGGGGTCTCGGGTCTTGGCCCAGAGGTCGACGAACTTGATCGTCGCATCGCGCGCGCCCATCAGGTAGACGCCGAGATAGCGCCGCGCGGCGGTCAGGTCGCGCGGGTCTTCCTCGACCGTGTGAAACAGCGTTCTGGCGGTGATCGCAAAACGGTCGACGCGGGCGGTGATCTGGCGGTCGCCGGCGCGTTCGGCGGCGCTGCGCATCTCTTTCAGATAGGCCTCGCCCTCGGCGACGATGCGGGCGATGCGATCCTGCTGGAAAGTGTCGATCCCCTCCATCCCCTTGTCACGCATCGGGTCGGGACCGAAAGCGAAGAGGTGAAGCGCCGCGCCCGTCAGTCCCAGAAGCAGCGCCGCCATCTCGCCGCCGCCGGCAGCGCCGAGCCCGAGCCCGAGCCCGGTCAGGATCGTGCCGATCATCTTGCGCGGCAGGGCAGGGCGCCGGGCCACCTTGCGGGCCGCATAGGCATCGGCTGCGCGGACACCCTCGCGCGTCAGCCAGGCGGCAAGCACGAGGACGGCGAAGGTGGCGAGGTTGCGCGCAAGCCCCGCCGGATCATGGAAGAACGCCTTGAGCGCGAAGGGAAGCGCCACGAGGAAGAGCCAGCCGGTGCGCTTTTCGGCGCGGCTTGGTCCAGCGGGACGCGGCGCGGGCGACTGGCCGGATGGCTCGGGGCTGTATCTGCCGCTGAAACGCTCCGCCATCAGCCGCCCCCGGTCAGAGCGACATAGAGCGTCAGCGCCAGCAACAGATTGAAGGCGATCCGCTGCAATCCGGCCTCAGTCATCATTACCCCCACGACTTGGCGCGCAGACTGGCATGCCACGCGGCAATGGCCAAGCCCCGACCGGGAGCTTCCCCCCATCGACCGGCGGGATTTCGCGGTTTACGTCGGGTGATATGCCCGAAGCGCGGTCACTTCTTCGGTGCCGACCCACCCCGTCTCGGACCGCCTGCGGGGCGGTCGCCGCCCTTGCGCGGCGCGCCCGGGCCGGATCTGGACGACGGTTTGCCCGAGAAGGATTTGCCGCCCGGCCCGCCACCGCCGCGCGGTCCGCCTTTGCCGGGGCGTGCCGCATCACCGTCGCGCGCCGCGCGAGGCTTATGGGGGCGCTCGCCGCGCGGCGCAGCCGCGTCGTCCCGCTGCGGCCGGGCCTTGTAGGGCTTGTCGCCCTTGCCGCGCGCCGGTGCCTCGCCGTCGCGGGGTGGACGTGGCTTGTAGGGCCGGTCGCCGCTTTTTTGCGCATCGCCGTCACGCGGGGCGCGCGGCTTGTAGGGGCGCTCGCCCGCGGCCCGCGCGCCGGTCTCGCCATCCCGGGGGGCGCGCGGTTTGAACGGCCGGTCGCCATCGCGCGGGGGGCGCGGCTTGCGCGGCCGGTCGCTTTCGGTCCGCTCGCCGGGGCCGCCTGCGGCCGCCGCCACGCGGGGCTTGAAGGGCTTGCCGCCGTCCCGGGGCTTGCGGTCGTCCGTCGGACGATCCGTACGGGGCTTGAATGTCTTGCGGTCGCGCGGCGCCTCGTCGCCCTCTCTCGGCGCGCGCGGTTTGAACGGCTTGCCGTCGCGCCCGGTACGCGGCTTTCGGTCGCCCTCGCGGCGCGGCGCCG
>JBNKFC010000101.1:0-11758 GCA_050289105.1 Paracoccaceae bacterium
CCGGTCGACGCGGTCCGCTTCGGTTGCGCCACCGCCGGCATCTCGGTCACCCGCCCCGGCACCGCCCCGTCGATGCCGGCCCTTCCCGCAATCGCAGCGCTGCTGTCGAGCAGTACGACGATCTGAAATGGGGGCCGCGAACGGGTGAGAAATAACTGGGACTGGTCCCGCGCCTGGATGAGGTGACACCCAAATGTGCGGCAGCCCACCTAGCTGGAGAGGTCAACCTCGAGATCAAGGAATGGGGCATATTGCTGGGCCCCGAAAATATCGCCATCTCCGGCGCTGCCGCTCGGGCGCTCGCGCAGGATCGTGAATTTGATTGCATAGGCCGGATCGTATTCGACGAAGTCGGTCAGCCGGGTCGGATCGACGTTCAGGACATCACAAACGCTTTCGCGGGTCAGCGCACCGGAGCGTTTCACCATCTCGTAGGTCTCTTTCTCGCGGAATATGACATCGAAGGTGATCTTGTCCGTCCCCGCGTTCTTGGAGCGGATGGTCTTGGCCAGTTCGGCCAGTTTCTTGCGCGTATTCATGGCAACCTCAGCCGATCGTGGCGGTGTGGGTGGGGAAAAGCTCCAGCGGGTCGTCGACGGCCATCGTGTGGTTCACCGTCCATCGGTAGGCGGGGCTGGCATGGAGCACCTCGTCCAGAACGAAGGACACGCCGCCCGCCGTGCCCTTCACATCCGGCAGGCGCGCGTAGAACAGCTGGCGCGTGCCGGTCATGGTCAGTTCCTCGGCCATCTCCTTCGTCGGCGCGACGCCCTGGACGACGACGCAAAGCTCATGGCCGGGCTGGTCCTTCAAGGGCTCCATTTCGCCCATGACGCCGTTGCGGCCGAAGACGTTGTAGTGCAGTTCCCAGCCGTCCTTGCCGAAGCGCTCCTCTGCCTGGGACCGCGCCCAGGCAATGACCTCGTCGACGTTGGCGATTGTGTAGGGGTCACGAATGCCGGCCATGCCGACATAGCGTTCGCCAACCTTGCCCGAGCCTTCCAGCTTCACGCGGAATTCCTCGGCCGGGACGAACTCCATCCCGGTCACGCGCGTCGTCTTGTCGGCCGACTGAACGTAGTGACAGTTGGTCATGTCGAGCATCCCGCCCGCGACGAATTCGTGGAACGGGTTCGAGCGTTCGTACATCGCGTGCCCTGCGACCGAGGCGATTGTGCAGCGCTGGAACGGGGCCATGGCCGTGACTTCGACCGCGTCCCTGGTGATCTCGCCCAGCACGGTTTCCTTGGCGCCATAGGGTTCGGCGCAGAAGGACGCGCATTCGAGGACCTTGCCGAGATAGTAGGATTGCGGCTCCGGGTAGCCCTTGAAGAGCGCGGCCGCCGCGAAAATCGCGCTGTCCGAGGATCGGCCGCCGATGATCACGTCGCAACCTTCCTCGAGGAGCTTGACGAAGGGATGGACGCCCGCCATCGCGACGATGCGGTCGGTCGCCTCAAGTTCGGACTCGGTCAGGTCGTCGCGCGCGTCGAGCCCCTTGATCGGCGAGCCGCCCCTGATCTTCGCGCGGACCATGTCCTTGCTGACCTCGGAGTAGAACCAGCCGATCTTGAACGGCGGCAGTCTGTGCTTTGCGGCGATTTGGCGGATCATTTCAACATACATGTCGACCCGGCTGTTGGTGCCGGTGTCACCCGCCGATCCGATCATCATCGGCACGCCGATCCGACGTGCGGCCAGAAGCATCTCCTCCAGGTCATGCTCCTGCCAGGCCTTCGGGCTGGCGCAGGTGTCGCTGCCGAGGGGAACCGGACCGATGTCATCGCTGCCAGAGTCCGCGGCAATGAAGTCGGGACCGGCATCGACGCCCAGATGGAAGCTGCCAGTTTTCAACGGGGCGAAGCCAAGATGTCCGTTCGGACAGATGATCTTCAGGGACGACATGGGAACCTCGCGCAGGAAGAAATCGTTGCTCAATTACATGCAAATTTCATGCCGCCGTCGCCGCCTGCGCAATCCACTGGAAATCAGGCCAATTTCAGGGATATCCAGCCGGTCCCGTCAGGTGCGGCGTCGAATTCACGCAATGCACGTTCGGATCACACGCGAGTCAAAGGCCGAGTTTCATCATCTGATGGCGCAGAGCATGGCGGCTTATGCGCAGAGCGTTCGCCGCCTGCTGAGTATTTCCACCCGCTTCGATCATGGCACGCGCGATCAGCTTGCGCTGAAAATCCGCCGTGGCCTCGTGAAATCCCTCGACGGCGGGACCGGTCGTTGCTCTACCGGCAGGAGTGCCGCCTGCCCGAACGGAACGGATGATCCGGTCAGGCAGATGACGCGGAAGGATCACGTCGTCATCCTCGAGGATGAAAATCCGCTCGAGCAGGTTTTCAAGCTCACGGACATTGCCGGGCCAGCCGTAGCGCAGAAAGATATCCGCCGTCTCGTCTGACAGGCCGCGGATCGACCGCTTGTAGAAGGCATTGTAGCGGTCGATGAAATGCTGCGAGAGGTTCAGCACATCCTCGCCGCGCTCGCGCAGCGTCGGCAGGTTGATCGCGACAACCTGAAGCCGGTAGTAGAGGTCCTCCCGGAACCGGCCGTCGTTGACCTCGGACAGAAGCACCTTGTTCGTCGCGGCGATGAAGCGGACATCGACGGATGTCGTCTTCACCGCGCCCACCCGGCGGAACTGGCGCGTGTCGAGGAGGCTGAGGAGCTTCGCCTGGAGTGTCAGGTCCATCTCTCGGATCTCGTCGAGAAAGACCGTGCCGTGATTGGCGGCCTCGATCAGGCCGAGCTTGCGTTCGACCGCGCCGGTGAAAGCGCCGCGCTCGTGACCGAAAAGCTCCGATTCCAGAAGGCTGGCCGGGATGGCGGCGCAATTGATGTCGACGAATTCCTTTTGTGCCCTGCTGGACAGACGGTGGATCATCCGCGCGACAAGCCCCTTGCCGGTGCCGGTCTCTCCGTAAATCAGAACCCTTTGCGCCGGGCTCGTGGCGACGCGGGCGACGAGGCGTCTCAGGCTTTCGGTGCTCGGGTGGGTCCCGACCAGTTCATTCTTGTAATCGGCCATGCCCAGTCCCGGTTCAGCACCTCAGGATGGCATCTGGTAGATCTGCCAGTTCCCGGCGCAGGGATTGCCTTCGCTGAATGTCAGCGCGCCGAGCCTACACGAATAAATCGCGGTGGAAAGTGTCTGGCTGGCCTCGGTCTCGCCATGCTGGCAGAGCGGCGCGGCATCAGGCGCGGTGTCCCGGTGCGTCTGCATGAGGTGCGCGGCCGCAGGGACGCTCGGGGGCAGGTCGGGCAGGATACGGTCGAGATAGGCGAACCGTTCGCCGGAATTGCCGGCGATGCGATCGCCCTCGGGCAAGAGGGTGTCGGCAGCATGGTCGGGCAGAACGAAGTGGTTGGTGCGAAACACGCGGCCGCCCCGCGTCACTCCCGGGCCCGACGCCCCGAGTTCGACGGCAGCGGTGTCACCGGACCGATCCGCGAGGATCAGCGTTCCGCCCCCCGCATGCGGCTTGCTCGCGATCAGCGCGAGCGCGTCGGCGACCGTTGCACAGGACGCGAGAATGCGGGTCATCAGGAAATAGCGCAACCAGCCGACCCTGTGCGTGCGGACCGCGACTTGGGTATCGGCAAGCGCAAGACCCCTGGCGTTGACGCCGCTCGAATAGGCGGCGGGGCTACCAAGGCTTCCGACGCACAGCATCCCGCCGGTCGTCACATCAGGGCCGGTATGATGCGTGACGCGCTGGATGCCCCGGTGGAGGCCGGAATAGTCGCGGTTCTTCACGACGATTGGACCATCGGGTCCGTCCGGCACGGCCCAGGCACTGCACCCGTCGCTTTCGAGCCGCGCGCCCGATTTGAGGTCGTTCAACGTGCCGAGGTGAAGGTGGGTAAAAAGGTCGTCTTCGGCGAGGCCGAACCCTGCGGCGACACCGGAGAGTTCCGCCATCCCGTCCGGATCGTGAGCCAGGTGAAAGGCGCGCTGCTGGGCAAGGTAGTCCCGTGCCGCCGCGTCGATCACGCCAGCCGCTCTGGCAGCCTCGACCCGCCCGATCGTCGCCTCGCGGACCCGGGCCGGATCGGCCTGCGGGTCGGAGGACTGGCGTCTACCCCGCGCCGCCGCGTTGCCCGACAGGAGAAGTGGTTTGGCCGGAACAGGGGAAAAGCCGGTCATGCTTCGGCGCTTTCGAGGAGCGAGAGGTTCTCTGCCAGCCGGTGGCAGGCGGCCACGTGGCCGTCACCGACCGTCTCGGTCACCGGCGCCTTGCTGCGGCAGGCGTCGATGGCCAGCGGACAGCGGGTGTGGAACTTGCACCCCGACGGCGGGTTCAGCGGCGATGGCAGATCACCCTTGAGCCGCACCCTGCTCTTGTGGCCGACCGCATCGACCTCTGGCACCGCCGACATCAGGCTTTGCGTGTAGGGATGGCGGGGGTGCGACAGAACGGAGTCGACCGGCCCCATCTCGACGATCTCGCCGAGATACATCACCGCCACACGGTCGGAGAGATAGCCGATCACCGAAATGTCGTGCGAGATGAAGAGGTAGGTCAGGCCGAACTCGGTCTTCAGTTCTTGCAGCAGTTCGATGATCTGCGCCTGGATCGACACATCGAGGGCCGAGACAGGTTCGTCGCAGACGATGAATTCGGGGTTGGAGATCAGCGCCCGGGCAATGCCGATCCGCTGTCGCTGACCGCCCGAAAACTGGTGCGGGTAACGGTCAAGCTGGTTGGCCTTCAGGCCGACCTTCTCGATCATCGCGGCGGTCTTCGCGCGCACCTCGTCCTCGGACCCGGCAAGGCCGTGCAGCTTCAGCGGCAACCCGACGATTTCCGCGACCGTGCGGCGGGGATTGAGCGAGGCATAGGGATCCTGGAAGATGATCTGCATACGCCGCCGCATCGCCTTCAGATCATCGGCCCCGAGCGCCGTCACATCGGTGCCGTCGAAGACGACCTTGCCCGCCGTGGGTTCGTGGAGCCGCAGGATAGCCCGCCCAAGCGTTGATTTCCCGCAGCCGCTTTCGCCGATGAGACCGAGGATCTCACCGCGCCGGACCGAGAGCGACACGTCGTTCACCGCCCGCACGACGGTCTGCGGCACACCGGAGAGCCGTTGCCCGAGGCTGCGGCGGCCGGAATAGTGCTTGGTCAGGCCGGTGACCTGAAGGAGCGGTGCGTCCGTCATTGGCTGGCCTTTCCGACAAGGACGCAGCGCGCCTGATGGCCCGGCGCCGCTTCCCGCATGGAGATGAGCGACTTGCACACCTCCTTTCGGACCGTGCAGCGCGAATAGAACCGGCATTGCGCCGGCAGGCCGATGAGGTCGGGCACCTGCCCCTCGATGGGCTTGATCGGCTGGCCGCGCAGCGACAGTCGGGGGATCGAACCGAGCAGACCTTTCGTGTAGGGGTGCGCCGGGTTGCCGATGACGTCGCGGGTCGGCCCCTCCTCGACCACCTGGCCGGCATACATGACCATCACGCGGTCGCAATGTTCGGCAACGACGCCAAGGTCGTGGGTGATGAGAACCACGCTCATCCCGAGCTTCGCACGGATGTCGCTGATGAGTTCGAGGACCTGCGCCTGGATTGTCACGTCGAGCGCGGTCGTGGGCTCATCGGCTATCAGGAGCTTCGGCCGGCAGGCGAGCGCGATGGCGATCATGATCCGCTGCCGCATCCCACCAGAGAATTCGTGCGGATATTGACGCAGGCGACTATCCGCGGAGGGGATCCCGACGAGCGACAGCATCTCCACCGACCGCTCGCGGATCGCGCGCTCGCGGGCGCCGCGCGCCGTGGGTAGCGTCTCGTCATGCGCCTCCAGAACTTCGCCGATCTGTTCACCCACGGTCAGCGCCGGGTTCAGCGCGGTCAGCGCGTCCTGCATCGTCATCGCGATGTCGCGGCCACGGACCGCGCGCATCTGCGAGGCGGACAGTTTTCGCAGATCGCGCCCGTCGAAGTTGATCTCGCCCCCGTCGATCCGGCCCGGCGAGCGGACAAGGCCCATGACCGAGGCGAAGGTCACGCTCTTGCCAGAGCCGCTTTCCCCGACCACGCCGAGGCATTCGCCGCGCCGCACTTCGACATTCACGCCATCGACGGCGAAAACCCGACCGGCGCGCGTGTCGAAGACGGTACGAAGGTCTTTGACGGAGAGAAGCGGCGCGTTCATTCGTGGAACCTCGGATCGAATGCGTCGCGCAACCCCTGGCTTGCCACGTTGATCGCGAGGACCAGAAGCAGGATCGCAAGGCCAGGGAAGGTCGAGACCCACCAGGCTTCGAGGATGAAGGCCCGCCCGTCCGCGACCATCGAGCCCCAGGAGGCCGTGGGCGGCTGTACCCCGAGGCCGAGGAACGACAGCGACGCCTCGAGGATGATGACATGGGCCATGCGGATTGTCGCGACCACGATGACGGGCGACAGGATGTTTGGCAGGATCTCCCGCATCATGATGTGTCCGCGCGAGGCGCCGAGCGCACGGGCGGCTTCCACATATTCCAGTTCCCGGGTCACCAGCGTCTCGCCCCGGACGACGCGGCAGGGAATGACCCACTCCTTGTAGGCCAGCGCGAGGATGATGTTGACGAGTCCCGGCCCCATCATCGCCATGAGACCGATCGCGAAGATCAGGTAGGGAAAGCCGAGAAGGATATCGACGAGGCGGGAGATGACGATGTCGACCCAGCCGCGCAAATATCCCGAGGCGAGGCCCGCGAGAATGCCGATGCTGGTCGCGACGAGGATCACCGCCGCGCCAATGAAGATCGAGATCCGCGTGCCATAGATGATCCGCGAGAGGATGTCGCGCCCCAGCGCGTCGCATCCGAGGAAATAGCTCCACTCGCCCCCATCGGCCCATCCCGGCGCCTGAAGTCGGCGGAAAAGGTCAGTCTCGTTCGGGTCGTGCGGCGCGAAGAGCGGCGCGAAGATCGCCATCACGACGAACAGAACGACGACGACGGCACTTCCGACGGCAAGCCTGTTGCGGCGGAAATTGCGCAGGTTCTGGCGGAAGATGGAGTCCGCCTGGACGGGCATGTCGGCAGCGAGCGTCACAGCTTCACCCTCGGGTTCAGGACGGTGTAGAGAATGTCGGCGACAAAGTTCAGGAGAACGTAGGTGACGGCGTAGAAGAGCACCGCCGCCTGGACGAGCGGGTAGTTCCTGAGAAATATGCTTTCGACCACGAGCCGCCCGAGACCGGGCCAGCCGAAGACCGTCTCCACGATCATGTTGCCGCCCAAGAGGCTGCCCGTCTCGATCGCGGCGACGGAGACGGTCGGGATCAGCGCGTTCTTCAAGGCGTGGCGGAAGATCACCCGGCGGCGCGACAGGCCCTTGGCTTCAGCGAAGGTGACGTAGTCCTGGCGCATGACTTCCAGCATCGAGGTGCGCGTCACCCGCATCAGGATCGCCGTCATCGGCAGGCCGAGCGTGATCGCCGGCAGGATGATGTGCGAGAGCGCGTCGAGGAAGGCATCGAACCGGCCGCGCAGCAGCGTGTCGATCAGAAGAAGATGGGTGATCGGCTCGATTTCCGCCGAATAGCCGATCCGGCCGGAGACAGGCAGGATGTGGAGGTGCACGGCAAAGAGCATCAGCAGCAGGATGCCGAACCAGAACCCCGGAAGCGACACGCCGAGGAGCGATCCGACAGTGGCAATCCGGTCGAAGATGGAGTTCTTGCGGATCGCCGCCAGAACCCCGAGCGGGATCGAGGTGAGAAGCGCCACGATCAGCGCGACGAGGCTCAACTCGATCGTGGCCGGCAAACGCTCGGCAATGACGTCGAGGACCGGGCGCCTGTGGTAGAAACTTGTCCCGAAATCCCCGGTGACGGCATTGCCGAGGAAGACGAAGAATCGTTCGACGATCGGCCGGTCAAGCCCGAGGTCGTGGCGCATCGCCGCTTCCTGTTCGGGCGTGACCGCCTGATCACCGATCATGATCTGCACCGGGTCACCCGGCGTCAGCGTCATCATCACGAAGACGATCAGGCTGACGCCGAGAAGGACCGGCACGAGCTGGATCAGCCGTTCGATCAGCTTACCAAGGCTCATGTCCGGTCCTCCCGATCAGGTCCGCGTCACTCGACGCAGGCGTCGTGCAGGTTGATACGGCTGTCGGCGCTGGGCTTCCAACCCTTCAGACGCTTGGAGACACCGTAGATGTCCTGCGGGACCCAGAGGTAGATGTAGGGCAGGTCCGCATTCACGATCGTCTCGGCCTGATGGTACATGTCGGCCCGCTTCGCCGTGTCGAGTTCGACCGCCGCCTCATCCAAAAGCTTGTCGACTTCCGAATTGGAATAGCCGGCGGAGTTGCCACGGTCGTTGGTCTTGTGGGTCGGCGTGAAGATGTCATAGGGGTCGAGCGAGCCGTTGCCCCAGCTGGTGAAGTACATGTCGCCGGATTTCGGTGCGCCCTTCGTCCGCCACTTGTCGGAAAGCTGCGCGCCTTCGCCCACCTGAACGGTGGTCTTGATGCCACCCTTGGTCAGGAGCGAGGCGATGGCCTCGGCCGTGTCCTTGAACGCGCCCTCTGTATCCATCGTCACTTCGATACCGTCGGGGAAGCCAGCCTCGGCCAGGAGTTTCTTCGACAGTTCCGGGTCGTAATCGTAGCGCTTCAGATCCGGCGATGCCGCGAAGGCGTCGGGCGACAGAATGCCCTCGATCCGCGCCGCGTTGCCGCCAAGGATCTTGTCGATGATCAGATCCTTGTCGACGGCATGGGCGGCGGCTTCGCGCACCTTCGGATCGTCGAAATACTCGCCCTGCAGGTTCATCGCGATGAAGAAGGACCGGGTGCCGTTCACCGTCATCACGTCGGTGCCCTCGTTGTTCTTCACCTGATCGACCGAGAAGGGCGGCAGTTCGTTGATGATATCGACGTCACCAGCAAGAAGGGCGGCCACGCGGCTGGCGCTTTCGGGGATGATCTTGAAGATCACCCGGTCGACGCAGGCCTTGCCGACCGGCGGAATTTCGGTCGCGCCGCCGTAGTAGTCGTCGAACCGCTCCATGATGATCGCGTCGCCTTTGCGCCATTCGACCAGCTTGAACGGGCCAGCGCCGTTTTCCATCGTCGCCAGACCGGCGGAGCCGACCTTTTCGACGAAGGCTTTCGACACGACCTCCTGGAAGGGCAGCATCGCGGGCAGGATCGGCCACGGCTCTTTCAGCGTGATCCGAACGGTATCGCCATCGACGACTTCCGCCGAGGCAACGGGCCCCATGAGGCTCTGGCGCGGGCTGGTCTGGCCATCGCCCATCGCACCTTCCTGGGTGATGCGGTCGATGGTGAACTTCACGTCCTCTGCCGTGAGGTCCGACCCATCGTGGAACTTGATGCCGGAGCGGATCTTGAAATCATAGACGGTCGGCGAGACTTGGGTCATCGACTCGGCAATCTCGGGCACGACCTTCATGTTGGAATCGCGCGTGAGGATGCCGTCGTACATGTTGCGGATGATGGTTTCGGTTTCGCGCTTGCGGTGGTTCGCGGGGTCGAGCGTATCGGCATCGAGCGTGAAACCAACGGTCAGATCCGCCGCCGAGACGGCGGGTGCAGTCACGAGGAAGACTGCGGAAGACGCCATGAGGGCGCGTGCAATGGATTTCATTTTCATTCTCCCTGTTTTCGTTCGACGGCGGACGGGCGCCGCGGCGGTCCGGCATGATGGACACAAATTAACATGCAAGTCTTGTGCCACAGAATGTCTGGCCGCAGATATGATGAAAAAATCAATCCTTTCATATGGTTGACAGCGCCTCTCCGGAACGGAGAAAGTCGCCGGATTGGACGGCGCGTGCATTTCGCGCGACATGGGTGAATTGCGCGCTCCGCCACAACACCTCTGGATCGTTCCGCTAAGAGCGACGCGAAGATACTCCTCGCCGGCGCGCCGCGATCCCGGGCAAACGAAGCCCCTCACGGTACTTCGTCACCGTCCTGCGCGCGATCTGGATGCCGTCGGCCGACAACCGGGCCGCGATCTCCGCATCGGAAAGCGGTTGCGCCGGGTCTTCGGCCTTGATCATCTCGCCGATGCGCGTCCGGACCGCGGCGCTTGATATCGGGTCACCCTGTGTCGCCAGCGCGCCGCTGAAGAAATCCCGAAGCCCCATCGGGCCGCGTGGCGTATCCATTCTCAGTCCGGCAGTCACCCGGCTGACCGTGCTCTCATGGACGCCGGTCGCCTCTGCGACGTCGCGAAGGGTCAGGGGTTTCAACGAAGCGGGTCCGTTCCTGAGAAATTCGGACTGTCTGCGAATGATCTCGGTCGCGATTTGCAGGGTGGAGATATTTCGCCGCTCCACGGCGCGCGCCACCGATTTTGCTGCATCCAGCATCCGCTGGTCGGCCTCATTCAATCCCGTCGCTTCTCTGACGGTGATTGTCGGAAGGCTGGACCGGTTGAGATCGACCTCGATGCTGTCCCCGCTCATGGTAACGACCAGATCAGGGGCGGCTGAACCGATGTCGTCGCCGCCGAAGGCGAGACCTGGCTTCGGGTTGAACCCGCGAATGGTCGCGAAGTGGGCCGCAATATCTTTGCGACTGCATCCGCAGACCTTCGCAAGCTCGTCAAACTCTCCGCTTGCGAGCATTGGCAGGTTGTCGAGCAGGCAGGCCAGGTCCTCGGTCAGAACCTCGGCATCTTCTGCCTGCAGCCTGAGGCATTCGGCGAGAGAGCGCGCGAACAGTCCGGGTGGATCTATATGCTGAATCTTTTCCAAGACGGCTTCCGCCTCGCTTGGATCACATCCGGCGTCTCGCGCGATGTCGGCGACGGGCCTGCCGAGCCAGCCTGTCGCCTCAAGCGCTTCAAGGAAATGCCGGGCAATGGACCGCTCGCGGGTGGAGGAAAGAACAAGACAGATTTCCCTCCATGCGTGCTCATGAAGGCCGGCCGGTGTGCCGGCGATCTGATCGACCGGGAAAGGGTCCGCAGCCGCGCCTTTTCCTGCGGCCGCCCGCCCCGCGGCGAGATCACGCGGGCCACCGGTGGCGCCGAGAGAAATGTGCGGGTTCACCGCCTCGTGGAAGGAAAGGAAAGCCGCAAGTTCGCGATTGCTGAATTTGAGCAGATTGATCGCCTGACCCAGAGATCGCGTTATCCGCAGGGAGCGGGTTTGTTGAAGACCCCATGTGGTGGAACTAGCCAACGTGCTCAAACACCCGAATTGATAGACTTGCAGATCACCAGCAAGATACACGCCCCTCAACAGCAATCTAGAAAATCGCACGCATTTCCGACGAGTTCCGATCGTCGAGGCCAGACTGGCGACCAAAAGCGGACGATTCCGCTGCCGAATGCCAACCGCACGCACGACCAGCATGCGGGCCTATGCCGAGCATTCTTGGACCGGAAGGTCTCCGCCCAAAGGAGCAGAATTTCGCCGCCCGAATTGTCGCCGTGTGCGGCGGGGCAAAGCAGTCTCTCGCGGCGCTATGAACGCTACCTGCCAACTTCTCGGAAATTGGCGAAACGTCCTTCGACACCAAGGCGCCTGCCTGTGCTTGTGCGGATCATATGCGTCCGTCCGCTTCGCTGGGTTGAAAGGGAACTCCGGGATCTTCCGCATTCCAGCTGGATGTCGGGCAAGGATCCGTGTCGCATCGGCCCTTCGCTTCGGCAGTTCGACGATGATGTGCTCAGCGCCCGGCTTCGTCGGCGCTTTGGCGCTGCGGCGTCCCGGTTCTGACCGACCGATCGAACATGAACCTGGCCGACCCGGCCGTGGCCCGAAG
>JBNKFC010000102.1:0-10943 GCA_050289105.1 Paracoccaceae bacterium
AAGATCCTGGTGCCAGAGGTCGTTGCCAATGTCTGCTTCGGCGGCCTTCGGCAGAACCGATTGTTCATCTGTGGCACGACCAGCCTCTATGCGACGTATCTCAACGTGTCCGGGGTGCCGTATCCCTAAGCGCATAGAGCGCGCGCAAGGCCCATTTGTCCCTCCAATTTCGGGCTCAGTTGCTCCAAACCCGCCGGCATGCGCCAGTTTCGGGCAAATTGACGCGGCCAATTTGGCCGATTGACAGACAAAACCGAATGATCCTAGCCTCTGGTCCAACAAATGGAGATTCTGGTGGCAGCAAGAGTGGTCAATCCAGACGGGGCCGGCCACACACCCGCCGACATTGATCGCGTGAGCGGTTCGGCGGTAGATCAGATTGCAAACGACATCCGCGCACTCATCGTCGCAGACGGTCTGACGGTGGGCGACAAGCTGCCGACCGAGCGCGAACTTTGTGAGCGGTTCTCGGCAAGCCGGAACACGGTGCGAGAGGCGATGCGGATGCTGAAGGCCTACGGCGTCGTCGACGTGCGACCGAAGGTCGGGGCGACTATCGTCGATCAGCGCATGAATCGCGCCTTCGATGTGTTTTCGTTCAACGTCATGGAAATCTCCCGGGAGACCTTCGACGACGTCCAGGGCTTCCGCGAACTGATCGAGATAGGCTCGGGCCTGTCGATCCTTGATGCGGTGACGGCGTCAGATCTGGAGGAACTACACGTCATAAACCGCGACATGGTGCGGGCCAGAACGGTGATCGAAGCGTCGCAGCATGACCTGAGGTTCCACACAAAGCTCGTCTCCGTCGTGGGAAACAAGTCGATCCTCGACATCTACCGCATCATGACTCCGGTGATCCTCAGGATCATGCAGCACGGCAAGACGCGGCGCACGATCGAGGGAGAGACGTTCCGCGAACACGAGGCGGTTCCGGCCGCGATCGAGGCGCGCGACAGCCTCGGCTACCAGTACCTGATGCGGACCCACCTTCGCGCCGGCCTCGCCACCTTCAAGGAGGGGGCGGCGCGGTCGGCCCGGTGAATTCATAGAAGGGCGAAGCCCCGCGATCTACTACCGAACGTAAAACATCTGGGAGGACCCTATGAGATATCAGCTTGGAATTGCTGCGCTTCTGGCGACGACAGCCTTTGGCGCAAGCGCTGCGTTTGCGGGGCCGGAAGTCGTTGCCGGTCCGGGCGCGGACCCGACCTGCTTTGCACCGTGGTCGGCAGATACGAAATACCTGCAATGGCCCGCGAAGGAAGGGCCCTTCAAGATTGCCGTCGTCAACGGATTCGTCGGCAACACCTGGCGCATCCAGATGGTCAAGACCGCCAAGGCCTATGCCGAGGATCCGGCCATCAAGGACAAGATCGCCGATTTCAAGGTCGTGTCCACGGGTACCGACGCCCCGGCGCAGTTGGGTGCGATCGAGGACTTCATCAATCAGGGTTACGACGCGATCGTCACCATCGCGGTCGCTCCGGATGGCTTCGACCGGGTGATCCGGCTCGCCGACAAGAACAACGTCGTGATCGTGCCCTTCGACAACGTCCTCGACACCGACGCGGTGATGCAGGTCAACGAAGACCAGTTGGCGATGGGCCGAACCTGGGCTGAGTTCGTGCTGAAAGAACTGGCGGCGCAGGGCAAGACGAGCGGCAAGATCCTCGAAGTGCGGGGCCTGGCCGGCAACTCGGTCGACCGCGACCGCTCGCTTGGCATCCACGAGGTGCTCGACGCCTCTGGCGGCCAGTGGGAGGTGGTGCAGGTCGTCGGCAACTGGGATGACGGCACGGCGCAGAAGGTGACGGCGGACGCGATCGCGGTCAGCGGTCCCTTCGACGCGATCATCGCGCAGGGCGGCACCACCGGTGTCGTTCAGGCGATGCTCGATGCGGGTCATCCGATGGTGCCGATCGCCGGGGAATCCGAGAATGGATTCCGCAAGCTTGTCGCTGAGCATTCGGCGGACGGGCTGAAGGGCATCTCCATCGGTCAGTCGCCTGGCCTCGTCGCCATCGCGATGAAGGCGGCGGTCTCGGCGCTTGAAGGAAATCCGATGCCGCAACTGATCTCGGTGCCGCTGCCGATCGCGGACTACACGACGTTGGCCGATGGCACGAACTACTGGTCGGACCTGCCGGACAACTTCTTTACCGTGAACGAATTCCCGCCCTGTGGCGTGAACATTTCCGGTCCTGCGATCATGGCGCAGTCGGAAGCGGACACGAACTGAGTTGACCAGGGCGGTCCGGCATGTCGCCGGGCCGCCCGTCTTCGGGGAATGGGATGACCGGGCCGATTGTTGAACTAACGGGTGTGTCCAAGAGCTTCGCGGGGATCCGGGCGTTGGACGGTGTGGATTTCTCCTGCCGTGCCGGATCCACGCATGCGATCCTCGGCGAGAACGGCGCGGGCAAGTCGACGCTGATCAAGATCATCGCCGGCGTGTTGCAGCCCGATAGCGGCGAAATGCGCCTGAACGGCCGCCCCACCGCGTTCGCTACCCCGAGCGAAGCGGCCGATGCCGGCATCGTCTGCATGTTTCAGGAATTGTCGTTGATCCCCGACCTCAGCGTGGCCGACAACATCTCTCTGTCGCATCCGCCGCGCCGCTGGGGGCTCATCGACCACCGGTCGCAGATCGCGCGGGCCGAGGCGCTTCTTGCCCGGGTCCGCTGCGAGGATGTCGATCCGCGCGCGCTGGTCCGCGACCTGTCGCTGTCGCGCCGCCAGATGGTCGAGATCGCCAAGGCGCTGGGCCGTGAGCCGAAGGTGCTGATCCTCGACGAAGCGACGTCGGCCCTGACGGCGCGCGATGTTCAGACTGTCTATGGTCTCTTGGGCGAATTGAAGGACCAAGGCGTGGCAAGCCTGTTCATCAGCCACCGGATGCACGAGGTCGAGGCGCTGTGCGATACGCTGTCGGTCTTCCGTAACGGTCAGCATGTGGAAACCTTCGCGAAGGGGGAACGGAGCGACCCCGAGATCGTCCGGCTGATGATCGGGCGCGACGTGACGGCGCAATTTCCGCCGAAGCCCGCCCCGAGACCACATGACCCAATCCTGAAAATCGACAACCTCGCCTGGGAGGGGCGCCTCAACGGGGTGTCGCTGTCGCTCGGCAAGGGCGAGATCCTCGGCATCGGCGGGCTTGACGGGCAGGGCCAGAAGGAATTGCTTCTGGCACTCTTCGGCGTGCTTAAAGGCGTCCGGGGCGAGGTCGAGACCGGCGGCCGCAAGGGTATTCCGCCTTCACCCGTCGCCGCGAAGACCGGCGCCACGCGGATCGCGCTGGTGCCCGAGGACCGCAAGACCGAAGGGCTGATGCTGTCGTTGCCGATCGCCGACAACATGGTCGCCGCCGCCTTCGACAAGATCGCGCGCGGGCCGGTGATCGACCTGGCCAAGCTCGACGCGGTAATCCGCGAAGGCATCGGGACGCTTCAGATCAAGGTCGGATCGCCGGACGACCCGGTCAGCACTTTGTCGGGCGGCAATCAGCAGAAGATGGTGATTGCCAAGTGGCTGATGATCGCGCCGGACATCATCCTGCTCAATGATCCAACGCGCGGCATCGACATCGGAACCAAGCAGGAGATCTACCGGATGATGCGGGCACTGGCCGACGAGGGGAAGGCGATCCTGTTCTATTCGTCGGACTACGCCGAACTCATCGGCTGCTCGGACCGGGTGATCGTCCTCTATGACGGACGGGTGGTGCGCGAATTGTCGGGTGACGAGATCACGGAGGAAGCCATCGTGTCGGCCTCACTCAATATCGGGGATGCAGCGTAGTGACGCGGTGGATCAACCAGAACCGGGGATTTGCCGGTGCGCTCGCGCTCTTTGTCGTGCTTTTCATCGGCTACAACCTTCTGCACCAACGCGGGTTCACCACCGCAGTTCTGGTGCAGAACGCGAATGAGTCGGTTGCGATCGCCTTCGTGGCGATGGCCCAGACGGTGCCCGTGCTGATGGGGGGGCTCGACCTTTCGGTCGGTGCGGTGATGACAATGACGTCTTGCATCGCCTCCGAACTGGTGAACGGCACACCGATCCAGATCGCGTTCGGCGCCGCATTGACGCTGATCGCGGGAACGGCGTTCGGGTTCATGAATGGTCTGATCGTCGTCTATGGCCGCCTTCAGCCGATCATCGTCACGCTTGCCACAGGTGCGATCGCGGTCGGCATCGCCCTGCTGATCCGGCCGCAGCCGGGGGGCGACGTCGATGGCGATCTCGGCTGGGCACTGACCAACACGGTCTGGGATTTCGCCGATACATACGGGTTCGCCGATGGCGGCGACGCCCTCTGGCTCAGGCCCTTCATCAACATACCGGTGCCGCTGATCCTGCTTTTTGGCGCGGCCTGCCTCGTTTGGCTGCCGTTCAAGCGGACCGTCACGGGCCGCACGATCTACGCCGTCGGCTCGGCGGAGGGCGCCGCCTACGTGTCCGGCCTGCCGATCAACCGGGCGAAGATCGCGGCCTTCGCGCTGGCAGGGTTCTTGGCATCTTGCGGCGGGCTTTACCTTGCGATCCAGACCTCGTCCGGAAATGCGGACACGGTGCAGGCGGGCGCCTACACCCTGAACTCCATCGCCGCCGTGGTCCTTGGTGGTACCGCCCTTCTCGGCGGCAGCGGTGGTGTCATCGCTTCGCTCGTCGGCGCTTTGATCCTTCGGGTGATCTCCTTCTATTTCCGCATCCTCGATATCGATCCGCTGCTGCAACCGCTGATCGAGGGGCTGGTCCTGCTGACGGCAGTGAGCGTCGGGGCGTTCCGAACCTTCAGGGTCAAGAACCGGCTGGAGTTGTTCCGATGAAGGGTGCCTTCCGCAAGATAAAGCCCGTCGATTTGCCGATCGTCATCGCGGCCGGATTCATCCTGGTCATCCTCGCGGTCGGCACCGGGTATACGCTCGCCACGTCCGGAACCGCGCCGCTCCTGTCGCCTGGGTACCTGATGCAGCAATTGCAGATCGGATCATTCCTCGGGATCTGCGCGGCGGGGATGATGATGGTCATCCTGATCGGCCATATCGACCTCTCGATTCCCTGGACACTGACCGCGGCCGCCATGGTGGCCACCGCGGTCGGTGGGCCGATGGCGATACCGGCCGCGCTCGCCGTCGGGCTTTGCGTCGGGGTGCTGAACGGCATCGGCGTGGCCTATCTGCGGATCCCCTCGATGATCTTCACGCTGGGGGTCGATACGGTCCTTAGGGGACTGATGGTGGCGCAGACCGGCGGCTTCGCGCCGCAAGACAAGGCAACGCCGCTGATGCTGGTCCTGGCGAAGTCGAAGGTGCTGGGAATCCCTGTCGCCATCTTCGTCTGGGCCGCCGTTTCGGTCCTGATCGCGATCGTTCTTACCCGGACAACCTTCGGCCGCGCGCTCTATGCCATCGGCACGCGGGAAAGGGCGGCCTATCTTTCCGGCATCCGGACGCGCGCCGTCATCATCGGCGCCTTCGTACTTTCGGCGACCTGCGCCTCGGTGGCCGGCATCCTTCTGGCGGGCTATTCCGCCAAGGCCTATCAGGGAATGGGCAACGCCTACCTGCTTCCCGCGATCGCGGCCGTGGTCCTTGGCGGCACACATGTCCTCGGGGGGCGGGGGCGCTATGCGGGAACCCTTGTCGGCGTGATCATGATCGTCCTGCTGAATTCGGTTCTGTCGATCATGCAGATGCCCGAAGCCTTCCGGCAGATCATCTACGGATCGGTAATCGTCGGCATGCTGCTGGTCTACGGCCGGGGAGACCGCGTCACGAGTTGACAGGCGTCAAGGCAAGGGAGCACCGTCCCGTGCTACCCAGACAGCCGGTACAAAACCCACATGTCCTTGCGGGGAGCTTTCCTCGCGTGGGCACGGATGCCGAAAGGGACGACCCACATGGCCAAGAACGATCCAGCTGCCGAAAGCGAGTCCGAGGCTGGCCCCGTCGAGGATGTCGATCTGTCGATTCCCCGCGACACCCTGTGCTACATCATCGCCAAGGCGAGGGAGTTCGACGTGAAGACGGAGTCCTCCGACCCGACGGCCAGTGCCATCGACGATGACGACATTGCCGTCGCGACGATCGAGGATCGGCCGTCCGACCCAGTCGAGGAGGAACTTGACGCGATCATCTCGGACCTTTCGGAAGACGCGCAAATCGATCTCGTCACGCTGATGTGGATCGGTCGCGGTGACGGCGACCAGTCGGATTGGGATGAGTTGCGCCGCGTTGCGATCGAAAACCACAATGATGCGACCGCTGCGTATCTCTGCGGGACGCCGCTTCTGGCGGACTACCTCAGGGGCGGAATGGCAGTTCTTGGCATGGAGGATTGCACGGATATCCTCGTCGGCCATGGCTGAGGGAGGCATGCCGGCTTGATCAGGATCATGGCCCGCCGGCATCCCTTCCGTCAGGTATCATGACCAACGGACTCGGGGGCAGCGCCATGGCAACGGAAAACGGCAGACCTGACGGACTTGCGCCGGCGGCGTTGCGGACGGTCTGCGATCCGGCGACCCTGCCGTTCCGGTCCACCGAGGAGCTTGACGATCTCGATCACCTTGTCGGGCAGGACCGGGCGATTGACGCGATCCGGCTTGCCGTCGAAGTGTCTCATCGCGACTTCAACCTCTTCGTCCTCGGCCAGAGCGGCATGGGCCGTCACCGGGCGGTTCACGATCTGCTGAACCGTCGGGCCAAGGCGATGCCGGTGCCTGACGACTGGGCCTACGTCAACAATTTCGACGCACCGGACAAGCCGAAGGCGCTGCGACTGCCGCCGGGAACGGCGCAGAGGCTCAAAACCGCGATGCAGGGGCTTGTTGACGATCTCGCGGTCGAGATCCCCTCGCTCTTCGAATCCGAGGAATACCAGACCCAGCGCCGCGCCCTCGACGAGGAATACGGAGACCGTCAGGAAAGCGCGATGGCGGATTTCGCGGACAAGGCCAAGTCTGAGAATGTCGCGCTGATGCGGACGCCGATGGGGTTCATGCTGGCGGCGATCCGCGATGGCAAGGTGGTCAAGACCGAGGATTACAACAAGCTCAACGAGGCTGAGCAGAAGGAGATCGACGAAAAGATCGCGCGCCTGCAGGAAGACCTCGCGAACGTGCTTCGGGATGCGCCGAAACTCGACAAGGAACTGCGCGGACGGGTCGAAGCGCTGCACGCCGAAATGGCCGAACGTGCTGTCTCGGCGCGGGTAAAGGACCTCGTTGAAGGCTTCGCCGGGATCGAGGCGGTGCAGGACTTCCTTGCCGAGGTGCGGAAGGACATGATCGCCAACGCCGAACTGTTCCTCGCGGCGCGGGCGAATGCCAACAGCGGTCCCTTCCCGGAGGCGATCCGCAAGTATCACCGCGAACCACCGTTCGAGCGCTATGTCGTCAACGTCATGGTGTCGCGCGAGGACATGAACGGAACCGGCGCACCGCTTGTGATCGAGGAGCTTCCGACGCTCGACCATCTGGCCGGGCGGATCGAGCATGCGTCGCAGATGGGGACGCTGATCACGAATTTTACCATGATCAAGCCGGGCGCACTGCACCGCGCCAATGGCGGCTTTCTGGTGCTCGACGCCCGCCGCGTCCTGACCGAGCCGTTCGCGTGGGATGCCCTCACCCGCTGCCTGAAAAGCCGCTCGATCACCATAACTTCGCTGGCCGAGCGGCTGTCGCTCGTCTCGACGACATCGCTGCAGCCGGACCCCATCCCGCTCAATGTTCGCGTCATTCTTATCGGCGACCGGCTGCTCCATATGCTCCTGACGCTGCTCGATCCGGATTTCGGCGATCTCTTCAAGATCCAGGCCGACTTCGAGGAGGATTTCGATCGGTCGGACGAGAACCTGACGCTGCTCGCGCGTCTCGTCGCCGCTCAGGCGCGGCGCGACGGGCTCCGGCATCTGTCGGCGGGCGGGGTGGCGAGGCTTCTGGACGAAGCGACGCGCCTTGCCGAGGACAGCCGAAAACTGACACTTCATGTCGGCGACCTTGCCGATCTGATGCGCGAGGCGGACCATTATTCCCAGACCGACGGTCACGATCTGATCGAGGCAGAGGACATCGACCGCGCCGTTCGGGAGAAGGAGCGCCGCGCGTCGCGCGTCCGCGATCGGATGCAGGAGGCGATCGGGCGAAAGACCATCCTGATCGACACGACGGGGATGAAGGTCGGGCAGGTCAACGGCCTTTCGGTCCTCGATCTCGGCAATTACCGGTTTGGCCGGCCGTCGAGGATCACGGCGCGGACCCGGATGGGCTCCGGCAAGCTGATCGACATCGAGCGCGAGGTGGAGCTTGGCGGCCCCCTTCATTCGAAGGGCGTGCTGATCCTCGCGGGCTACCTGACCTCGACCTATGCGCTCGATGTGCCCTTCTCGCTGCACGCCAGCCTGGTCTTCGAGCAGAGCTATGGCGGTGTCGATGGCGACAGCGCCTCGTCGGCCGAACTCTACGCGATCTTGTCGGCGCTGTCCGAACTGCCGCTCGATCAGGGGATCGCGGTGACGGGATCGGTGAACCAACTGGGCGAGGTCCAGGCGATCGGCGGCGTCAACGAAAAGATCGAGGGCTTTTTCGACATCTGCGAACGGCAGGGTTTGACCGGAGACCAGGGTGTTCTGATACCCAAGGCGAATGTCGAGCATTTGATGCTTCGGCCCGATGTGGTTGCGGCGGCAGAGGCGGGCAAGTTCCGCATCCTTCCGGTCGCGACCATCGACGAAGGCATCGCCATTCTCACTGGTCTGGCGGCCGGCGTGAGGGGCGAAGGCGGCGTCTATCCGCTGGATACGGTCAATCGCCGCGTGGAAGACCGGCTGCGCGATTATGCGGAACTGCGGCGGCGCTACGTGCGCCTCGGCAAGGACGACACCAGCGAGCAGGATACGCGATGAGCGCGGAAGCGACGATGCGCAAGAGGTTGCTGATCGGTGCCGTCACCTTCGCCGATGCCGACAGTGCCCTGCGCCTGGCCGAGAAGATATCAGCGGCCCTGACGCTGGAACTGGGCGGCCTGATGGTGGCGGAGCCGGGCTTTGCCGGGGGCGTCGGCACCCCACGGGCGCGTCTTGTCACGTTAACCGGATCACTGGTCCCGGAGCCGACCCCGGAGCAGGCCAGCGTGGTGTCCCGGGCCGAAGCCCGCGCCTTTCGCGCGGCGTTGTCGCGGCTGGCAGCGGAGCGCGGGGGCGCCTGGTCGTTCGAAGAGCAAACCGGAGAGTTGGTTAGCGGCCTGTGCGGGGCTGCGCGAAGCTGGGATGTTCTCGCGATTGGGTATCGCCAGGTTCATCGGCGCGCCGGCAAGATCATCCTTCTCGAAGCGTCGCGCCGCGAAAGGGGCGAGGCGGATGCCATCGTCGATGTGCTGAAAGCGGCCTTGAACGTTCGCGTGGAGCGCATGCCACGGTCTGCCCTTGGCGACGCCGAGGGCCTGGCGCGGATAGACCGCAGTCATGCGTCGGTCGTCGTTCTGGATCTGACAGACGGTCCGTCGGTGACCGAGGTGGAGCTTCGACGCCTTATCGATGCCGCGCGGTGCCCGGTCCTAATCATCGGCGCCGAACGTCTGACGCGCGCGGACGCGCCGGCCGCTAATTCCGATCTAGCCGCCGGACGTGGCGGCTGAGCCGCGCTGAAGATAGGCGACAAGGCTGTTAAAGCTGCGCATCGACGGGTAGTCGGCCTCTGGCATCGGCATCGAGAGCGCCTTGCCGAGTGCCGTGACAAGATTGAGAAAGTCGAGCGAGTCGATATCGCATTCCTCGCGCAGGTCGCCGTCGCGGTCGATCTCGTCCGGCTCGATATCCGGCGCGATGCGCCCGAGTTCGGTCCGGACCAGCGCTTCGATCTCGTCCTTCGTCATTGCTCCGTAACCTCCTGCAAATGCTGGTCGATGGCGCGCAGGAAGAGCGCGCCGCGATGGCCGTCGCTGACGCGGTGGTCGGCGGACAGCGTGACGGCCGTGGTGAGCGCGACAGCCAGCTTCCCGTCGCGGACGACAGGGCGCTCGGCGGGACTGCCGAACCCGACGATCGCGACCTGAGGCGGCTGGATGACGCCGTAGAGGGTATCGACCCCGCGCTCGCCAAGGCTGGTGACAGTGATCGTGGCGTCCGACAGTTCGCGCGCCCGGAACCGGCCGGCTCGGACCCGGCCGAGCGTGTCGCGCATCCCGGCCATGAGCGCGTCGAGGTCGCTCTCGCCGGCGTCGAGAATCGCCGGCGCGACCAGCCCGCCGCCGCGCAGGGCCACGGCCATTGCCGCGTGGATCTTCGCGGAGGGGTGGAAGGCGCCGTCGGTGAAGTGTCCATTGAACTCGGGATATTTCTTGGCTGCTTGGATCACGGCATGAAGGAAAAGCGCACCGATCAGCAGCCTGTCTTCCGGCGCGCGGTCGGCATTCGCCTTGGCGAGGAACTCTGAGGCACGGGTCAGGTCGACCGTCTGGGCCAGGTAGTAATGTGGGATCTCGCGCTTCGACCGTGCCATCGCTGCGGCGATCGCGGCGCGCATCTCGGACATCGGCGCCGGGGCTGCTGACGGGGCTTTGCCCGGTGTTTCGAGGTCGCTCAACGTGATCGCGCCGTCAGGTCCGGTCGCTGCTTCAATGATGGGCGACGTCGGAACGCTGAGGGTTGGCGCGGTCGAGTCGACAACGATCACATCAAAAGTTTCCGAAACGGAATTGCCCGCCGCATCGGTAGCCGTGCAAGTGACGCTCGTCGTGCCCACGTCGAATGTGGACCCGGATGGCGGCGAACAGGTCACCGACGGCGGGATGCCTGAACTATCAGACGCCGTCGCTATGAAGGTAACGGTCACAGTGCCGTCGGGCATAGCCTCCATGGTGATGTCGACAAGAGGGCCGTCGAATGTCGGCGGCAGCGTATCGATGACGCTGACCGTCCTGATTGCCGTCGTC
>JBNKFC010000103.1:0-2971 GCA_050289105.1 Paracoccaceae bacterium
GGCCGAGCGTCCCGGCCAGGCCGAGGCCGCCGCAGAGGCCGTGCTGCCGGAACGGCCGGCACCCGACGAGACCTACGCCGACCTTATGCAGCGACTGCGCAAGGCGGTCGCCGGCAATCCCGACGACATCACCGGCCAGAGGCTTCTTGCCCGCAACGAGTCCGCCTTGGGCAATTTCACCGCTGCGGCGGATGCGCAGGCGCGCGTCATCGCACTTGCCGGCGACGCCGCGACAGCCACGGATTACGCCACGCTCGCCGACAGCTATATCCTCGCCACCGGCGGCTACGTGTCGCCCGAGGCGGAGGCGGCTTTGGCGGCTGCGCTCGAACGCGACCCGAAAAACGGCACCGCGCGGTTCTACATGGGGTTGATGTGGGCGCAGACCGGGCGGCCGGACCTCGCCTTCCGGTTCTGGCGCGGGCTTCTTGAGGAAGGGCCGGAAGAAGCGCCCTGGATCGCGCCGATCCGCGCCCAGATCGGCATGCTCGCGGCGGCGGCCGGCGTGAATTACACGCCGCCCGCGGCACCCGGCGCACAGCCAGGTCCGAGCGCGGCCGATGTCGCCGCGGCAGCGGACATGTCGCAGGAGGATCGCCAGACGATGATCCGCTCGATGGTCGACCGCCTCTCCGACCGGCTCGCGACCGAAGGCGGGCCGCCCGAGGACTGGGCAAGGCTGATCTCGTCCCTGGGCGTCCTCGGCGATACCGAGCGCGCGGCGACGATCTGGGCCGAGGCGCAGACCGTTTTCGCTGGCCGCGAGGCCGAACTTGCGACCGTCCGCGCGGCGGCTGAGCAGGCGGGGGTCGCCAAGTGATCTGCGAGACGGTCGAGGATTTCGCGGCCGCCCTGCCCCGCGACCGGGCGCTCATCGGGCTCGACCTCGGCACCAAGACCATCGGGGTCGCGGTCTCAGACCGCCGGCTTTCGGTTGCCACGCCGCTCGAGACGATCCGCCGCACCAAGTTCACCGCCGATGCCGAGGCGCTTCTGGCGATCTGCGCCAAGCGCGAGATCGGCGGGCTGATCCTCGGTCTGCCCTACAACATGGACGGGACCGAGGGGCCGCGCTGCCAGTCGACCCGCGCCTTCGCGCGCAACCTGACCCGGCTGACCGATCTGCCGATCGGCTATTGGGACGAACGCCTCTCCACCGTCGCCGCCGAAAGGGCGCTTCTGGAGGCGGATACGACCCGCAAGCGTCGCTCCGAGGTGATCGACCACGTGGCGGCGGGATATATTCTGCAAGGCGCGCTCGACCGGATCGGGCATCTGAGGCGGACCCAATGACCGACGACGTCTGGAAACGGCAGGAAATCGACAGCCCTTGCGTCAAGGTCTGCGTCGTTCACCCGACCGAAAGGCTATGCGTCGGTTGCCTGCGGTCCATCGACGAGATCGCGGGTTGGGGGCGGATGACGCCCGAGGCGCGCCGGGCGATCATGGCCGAACTGCCCGCGCGCGCGCCGCGCCTGCGCCAGCGGCGCGGCGGACGGGCGGCGCGGACCGGTCGGGACTAGGGGTCACGTCGCGTGTGGACGCGGCGGAGGTCCCGAGGCCAGTACGGACATCGAACCCATCCATCCGTCTGGCCCCGGGCGACCAGCCCGGGCCGCGCCCGACCCTCCCCCCGGGAGGGCGCATTGCGACGTCTACCTCATGAGAAGCGTTGGAGGGATGTGGCACCATAAAATGCCAAGCACAACCGATGCGAAGCGCCCACCCAGGGTCCGGCGCGTCCTTATGCGCGTCGGAAAGAATGCCCACTCCGCCCCGCATCGCGACCACGAAGCGGGCGACGACGTGCGGCAACCGGCTTTCAGCCGGACCGGGGAAAGACGAAACAGCGGTCGCGGCGGATCATGAGCCACATCACCGTTCCGGGCTTCGGCAAAAATACCCCCGGCACCGTCGCCTTCAAAATCTCGCCGCCCGCATCCATTCGGAACTCGACAAGGCTTTCGCGCCCCATGAAGCGCGAGCGCGCTACCGAGGCGCGCGCGGGCGTTCCGTCCTCGGGCGTCGGGTTCGGGCCGCGCCCGGCGCGGTCGAAGTCGATCTTGAGGTGCTGCGGGCGGATGACGATCTCCACCTCGGTGCCGTCCGCGACACCGGGGGCGAGGAACTCGCCGAAGGGGGTTTGCGTCAATGCGCCGCGAACTTCGCCGCGCAAGATGTTGATATCGGAGAAAAATGCTGCCGCCTCACGATCGACCGGGGCATTGTAGACATTGTAGGGCGCGCCGCTTTGAACGATCCGGCCGGCCCGCATCAGCGCGATCTCGTCGGCCATGCGCATCGCCTCGTGCGGCTCATGCGTGACGAGGAGGACGGCCGCGCCCTCTTCCTTCAGAAGCGCCAGCGTATCGTCGCGGATGCCGTCGCGAAGGCGTTCGTCAAGGCCGGAAAACGGCTCGTCCATCAGCAGAATCCGCGGCCGCGGCGCGAGCGCGCGGGCAAGCGCCACCCGCTGTTGCTCGCCTCCCGACAGCTCGTGCGGGAATTTCGGACCGAACCCGGCGAGCGAGACGCGCTCCAGGAGCTCCGCCACCCGCCGCGCCCGAGCCTCCTGCCCACGCGGCAGGCCGAAGGCGATATTCTCTTCCACCGACAGATGCGGGAAGAGCGCGAAGTCCTGGAACATCAGACCGATGGAGCGGCGCTCCGGCGGCACCCGGAAGACGGTGTCGCAGACCAGCGCGCCATCGACATAGATGCGGCCCTGGTCCTGCATGTCGACACCGGCGATCATCCTGAGCGTCGTCGACTTGCCGCAGCCCGAGGGACCGAGAAGGCAGGTCACCTGCCCGGCCTCGATCATGAGAGACACGTCGTTCACTACCGTCCGTCCGTCGAAATGGCGGATCAGGTTCTGTACCTCCAGGCGTGGCGGTGTGGCGGTCAAATCCGGTCATCCCCTTTCCCCGAGCGAATTCGTCGGGTTTGGACCCGGATAGCAGCCCCCGCC
>JBNKFC010000104.1:0-2083 GCA_050289105.1 Paracoccaceae bacterium
ATCGCAGTTGGTCGGGCACGGCCCCTGAAGGGGAAGACGTTCCGCCACCGAGCCGTCGCGGTTCAGAACCGTCACGTTCTGCTGGCCGTAGACGGTGCAGTAAAGGCGGCCATCGGTGCCGAACTTCATCCCGTCCGGCCCCTTGAAGTCGTCGCCCTCGAAGGGTTGCAGCACGTTGCCGAACATCTCGCGCTTCGGCTTGTCCTGCGAAATGTCGTAGCGATAGACATCGCCGGTGAACGAGGCATTTGCGTAGAGCATCCCGTCGGGGCCGAAGGCGATGCCATTGGTGAACAGGATCTTGTCGTCGAGAACCCGCAGGACCTTCATGGAGACCGGGTCGATCTCGTAGACGCGGCCGTCCCAGTCGAAGCCGCGATAGCCGTCGGCAAAGTTCTGACCGTCGAGAAAATCTTCGACCTTCATGCCGGAGTCGGTCATGTAGAGAAGGCCATTGGGACCGAAGCAGAGGTCGTTCGGGAAAAGGAATTCGGTCTTGCCCTCGCCGCCATGGGTGCGGCGGACCTCGTTGCCTTCGGCATCGATGCAGATCAGCGCGCGGTGTCCTGCCTCGGCGATCCAGATCCGGCCTTTGCCGTCAAGGGTCAGGCCGTTCGGGCGGCCGTTGGTCTTGCGGACCACCGACTTCTGACCCGCCGGGCTGATCCTCGTCACCGAAAGCGTCGCCGCGGACATCTCGGTCACATACATCGATCCGTCGCCAAGGCAGATAGGACCCTCCGGGGCGCCGACGCCGGTTGCAAAGATTGCCATGATTTCCTCCCTTCATTCGCGCCAGATCGTTGGCTGGCTGCGCGTTGTCAAAGAACCCGGTCGCTCTCGGGATCGATCAGGATCGCCCTGGACATGTCCGCCGCGTATTCGATGGGGCTGCCGTGTTTCGATACGTCATGGGCCCCGACCTCGGCCGTCACGGCCACGCCACCGATATGCGACGTGACATAGGTCTGCGTTCCCGTTGGCTGGATCAGGTCCGCGATCGCCGAGATGCGGACCTCGCCCGGCCGCAGGGTCTCGCGCGAACGCGAGATGTGCTGGGGCCGAAGTCCGAGCGTGATCCGGCGTTCGTCCTTTCCGCCGAGAGCGCCTGACCGCGACGCGGGAAGGTCCAGCACTTCGCCCGTCTGCAGGCGCACCGCCACGCCGCCCTCTTTCGCCACGAGATGCGCCGGGATCATGTTGATCGACGGCGATCCGAGGAAGCCGGCAACAAAGCCCGTCGCGGGGTTTTCGAAGAGTTCAAGCGGCGCGCCCTGCTGTTCAATCCTGCCGTCACGCAGAAGGACGATCCTGTCGGCGAGGGTCATCGCCTCGACCTGATCGTGGGTGACGTAGATCATCGTGGTGGCGATCTTGGTATGGAGCTCCTTGATCTCGCCGCGCATCTCGTCGCGCAGTTGCGCGTCGAGGTTCGAAAGCGGTTCGTCGAAGAGAAAGAGTTGCGCCTGCCGCACGATGGCGCGTCCGATCGCGACGCGCTGGCGCTGCCCGCCGGAGAGTTGCCGCGGATGGCGGTCGAGCATCGCCTCGATCCCCAGCATCTTCGCGGCCTCGGCGACGCCGGTCTTGATCTCGGCTTCCGGAACCTTCCTGGCGCGCATGCCGAAGGCGATATTCTCGTAGACCGTCAGGTACGGGTAGAGAGCGTAGTTCTGGAACACCATCGCGATGTTGCGGTCGCGCGGCCGCATGTCGTTTACCACGCGGCCACCGATCTCGATGGTGCCACCGTCCACCTCCTCAAGCCCGGCGATGGTACGCAGAAGCGTGGACTTGCCGCAGCCCGACGGGCCGACAAAGACGACGAACTCGCCCTCCGCGATGTCGAGGTCGATGCCTTTCAGCGCGTGGACCTGACCATAGTACTTGTCGAGCTTGTTTATCCGAACCTCGGCCACGTAGATCTATCCTTTGACTGCACCCAGAGAAATGCCGCGCACGAGGTAGCGCTGCATGACCGTGACGGCGATAAAGATCGGCAGCGTCCCGAGAACGGACATCGCCGCGATTTTGGACCAGAAGTTCGACTGACCGCCCATGTAATGGGTGAGCTGAACCGGGA
>JBNKFC010000105.1:0-5018 GCA_050289105.1 Paracoccaceae bacterium
CGCTGGCGCTTCTCCTGCATTTCCGGACGATCGAGACCGGGCGGGCAGGGGCGGCGGCCTTGACAGGCTTGGCGATCGGTCTCGCCTTTCTGGCAAAATACGCAGCCGCCTATTTCTTCGTCGGCGCCGGCCTCGCTGCCCTTTTCGTGCCGTCGGCCCGGGGCTCGCTGCGAAACAGCCTGATCCTGGCCGTCGCATTCGTCGCGACGATCCTTCCCAATGTCGTCTGGAACCTGTCCCACGATTTCGCGACGCTTGAACACACGCTGGACAATGTTGGCTGGGTGCGCGGGGAAAGCTGGCTTTCCGGCGTCAATCCGGCCGGACTCGCAGGTTTCATCCTGAGTCAGTTCGCTGTCGTCGGACCGGTCCTTTTCGGGGGGCTTCTCGTGGGGGCGCTGCGTCCGGGTTCGGAGCGGATGCGTGCGCTCGTTCTTCTGTCACTGCCGGCGCTCGTCTTCGTCTGTGTGCAGGCGCTCTTGTCGAGAGCCTATGCCAACTGGGCGATCGCCTCCTATTTCTCGGGCATACTCGTCGCCGTGCCGCTCCTTTTCGACCGCGCGCCATGGGCGCTGAAGCTGTCGCTGGTGGTCAACGGAACGATCGCTGTGCTGTTGCCGATCCTGACGATGCTTGCCCCGGTGCCTGAACGAAACGGCAAGCCGCTTCTCGCCCGCTATCTCGGGCGCGCCGATCTCAGCCGCCAGATCATCGATGCGGCGCAAGACAACGGAGTATCGGCTGTCGTCGCCGGTGACCGCGACGTCCTCGCGGACCTGTTCTACACCGGCCGCGAAACGGATCTGGACTTCTACGCGCCAAGACCCGAGGCGCGGCCGCAAAACTACTACCAGCAGACCCGCGCCTTGCCGGACGGTATGGAGAAGGTGCTTCTGGTTGCCGACCGGGCGCCCATCTGCGCGGGCGCGCAGATTGCACCCGTTGCGGAATTCGACACGACAGGCGGCGCCTATGCACGCCGCACCATTGCCGCCTATATCGTTCCGGGGGAGTGTGCCAATGTCCGGTCTTGACCACCGCAAGGGCGCGTTCTGGCTCGGTGCCGCCTTCGCGCTGGCGCTGGGGGTCTTCGCGATCTGGCCGCGGATCGACATCGCCGTGTCGTCATGGTTCTTCCGGACCGGCGCGGGGTTCTGGCTGGGCGAGGACCCCTGGCTGGAAGCGTTGCGCAACCTTGTCTGGGACGTCAGCATCCTCGTCTTCGTCCTGTCCTTCGTGGCGCTCGTCCTTGCCGCCATTCGGCGGCCGATACCGGCAATCAGCGGCCGCGTCGCGGGCTTCGTTTTCTTCCTCTATCTCCTTGGCCCGATTCTTCTTGCCGATGGCATTCTCAAACGTTTCTGGGGCCGCGCGCGTCCTGCGACGATCACCGAATTCGGCGGCGACCGGATATTCACGCCGCCCTGGCTTCCGTCAGATCAATGTTCCTCCAACTGCTCGTTCATCTCGGGCGAAGGATCGGCGGCGACGGCGCTGGCCTTGAGCTTGCTGGTCCTGGCGCCGGTCGCGCGCCGCGTCCTGCCGCGTGCCGGGTTCGCTGTCTACAGTGTCGCCGCAATTGTGCTGCCGGCGGCGGGCCTTGCGCTCAGGGTGATGACCGGGCGGCATTTCCTGTCGGACACGGTCTTCGCGGTCCTGTTTGTCAGCGCCATCGCTCTCGTCCTGCACCGGCTGCTTCTGTCGGAGCGTCAGGGCTGAAAGAGCCCGTGTTGACAACCCCTGCGACTCCCCCTATACGGCGCCCACTTGGGCTGCGGACATGTCTCGCGCGTCCTTGTATCAAAATTGAAGTGGTCATGATCCGGGCGGATGCGCCCCGATCCTCTGGAATTCCACCGCGTCGTCCCCGCGAAGGGGACGAATGCGGTTTTGGCGTTTTGCGATGAGCGCAGAATGCCGTCGAGAAGCGGCGCACCCACGGCTTGGGTGCGAGTATTGACAGAGCAACACGGGGTACGTGAATGCCGACGATCCAACAGCTGATCCGCAAGCCGCGGGAAGCGAACGTAAGAAAGTCCAAGTCGCAGCACTTGGAATCCTGCCCGCAGAAGCGCGGCGTCTGCACGCGCGTCTACACGACGACGCCGAAGAAGCCGAACTCGGCCATGCGGAAAGTCGCCAAGGTGCGCCTGACCAACGGTTTCGAGGTCATCAGCTACATTCCCGGTGAAAAGCACAACCTTCAGGAACACTCCGTGGTCCTGATCCGTGGTGGCCGGGTTAAAGACCTTCCGGGTGTCCGTTACCACATTCTGCGCGGTGTCCTCGATACGCAGGGCGTCAAAGATCGTCGTCAGCGCCGTTCGAAGTACGGCGCGAAGCGTCCGAAGTGAGGAGCTGAGATATGTCGCGTCGTCACGCCGCTGAAAAGCGCGAAGTCCTTCCCGATGCCAAGTACGGCGATCGGGTTCTGACCAAGTTCATGAACAACCTGATGGTCGACGGCAAGAAGTCCGTCGCCGAACGCATCGTCTACAACGCGCTGGAGCGCGTCGAGGGCAAGCTGAAGCGCGCGCCCATCGAAGCCTTCCACGAGGCGCTGGACAATGTGAAGCCCTCGCTCGAGGTTCGCTCCCGCCGGGTCGGCGGCGCCACCTACCAGGTGCCCGTCGAAGTTCGTCCCGAGCGCCGCGAGGCGCTGGCGATCCGCTGGCTGATCACCGCCGCGAAGAACCGCAACGAGAACACGATGGAAGAGCGCCTCGCGGGCGAGCTTCTGGATGCCGTGAACTCGCGCGGCACGGCCGTGAAGAAACGTGAAGACACCCACAAGATGGCCGACGCCAACAAAGCGTTCAGCCATTACCGCTGGTAAGCGGAAGGAAGGCCCAGATGGCACGCGACTATCAACTCAACCGGTACCGTAACTTCGGGATCATGGCCCACATCGACGCGGGCAAGACCACGACGACCGAGCGGATCCTCTACTACACCGGCAAGTCCCACAAGATCGGCGAAGTCCATGACGGCGCCGCGACGATGGACTGGATGGAGCAAGAGCAGGAGCGTGGCATCACGATCACCTCGGCTGCGACCACGACCTTCTGGCAGCGCCAGGAAGATCCGACCGCCGAGGGCACGTCCGACACCAAGTACCGCTTCAACATCATCGACACGCCGGGCCACGTCGACTTCACCATCGAAGTCGAACGTTCGCTCGCGGTGCTCGACGGTGCCGTCTGCCTTCTCGACGCCAACGCCGGCGTCGAGCCGCAGACCGAAACGGTGTGGCGTCAGGCCGACCGCTACAAGGTTCCGCGGATCGTCTTCGTCAACAAGATGGACAAGATCGGTGCTGACTTCTTCAACTGCGTGAAGATGATCAAGGACCGCACGGGCGCCACCCCCGCCCCGATCGCCCTGCCGATCGGCGCCGAGGACAAGCTCGAAGGCATCATCGACCTGATCAAGATGGAAGAATGGGTCTGGGAAGGCGAAGACCTCGGCGCGAGCTGGGTCCGCAAGCCGATCCGCGACAGCCTCAAGGCGCAGGCCGACGAATGGCGCGGCAAGCTCATCGAGATCGCCGTCGAAATGGACGACGACGCGATGATGGCCTATCTCGAAGGGGAAGAGCCCGACGAGGCGACGCTGCGCAAGCTGATCCGCAAGGGCACGCTGACCCTGTCGTTCGTTCCGGTCACCGCCGGTTCGGCCTTCAAGAACAAGGGTGTGCAGCCGCTCCTCAACGCGGTCATCGACTACCTTCCGTCGCCCCTGGACGTGCCGGCCTATATGGGCTTCGCGCCGGGCGACGAGACCGAAGAGCGCAACATCGCGCGCTCGGCCGATGACGCGCAGCCCTTCGCGGCGCTGGCGTTCAAGATCATGAACGACCCGTTCGTCGGCTCGCTGACCTTCACGCGGATCTATTCCGGCCAGCTCAAGAAGGGCGACCAGATCGTCAACACGACGAAGGGCCGCAAGGAGCGCATCGGCCGGATGATGATGATGCACGCCATCAACCGCGAGGAAATCGAAGAAGCCTTCGCGGGCGACATCATCGCGCTGGCGGGCCTGAAGGAAACGACCACTGGCGACACGCTGTCGGATGCCAACAAGCAGGTCGTTCTCGAAACCATGACCTTCCCGGAGCCGGTGATCGAGATCGCCGTCGAGCCGAAGTCGAAAGCCGACCAGGAAAAGATGGGCCTCGCGCTCGCTCGCCTAGCTGCCGAAGACCCGTCCTTCCGGGTGGAGACCGACCTCGAGTCCGGTCAGACCATCATGAAAGGCATGGGCGAACTTCACCTCGACATCCTCGTCGACCGCATGAAGCGCGAGTTCAAGGTCGAGGCGAACATCGGCGCCCCGCAGGTGGCCTACCGCGAGACGATCAGCCGCGAGGCCGAGATCGACTACACCCACAAGAAGCAGACCGGCGGCACGGGCCAGTTCGCCCGCGTCAAGCTCGTCATCACCCCGACCGAGCCGGGCGAGGGCTACTCGTTCGAATCGAAGATCGTCGGTGGTGCGGTGCCGAAGGAATACATTCCGGGCGTCGAGAAGGGCATCAAGTCGGTCATGGACTCCGGTCCGCTCGCCGGCTTCCCGGTCATCGACTTCAAGGTCGCGCTGATCGACGGTGCGTTCCACGACGTCGACTCCTCGGTGCTCGCGTTCGAAATCGCGTCCCGTGCGGCGATGCGTGAAGGCCTGAAGAAGGCCGGCGCGAAACTGCTCGAGCCGATCATGAAGGTCGAAGTGGTGACGCCGGAAGAGTATACCGGTTCGATCATCGGCGACCTCACGTCGCGCCGGGGCATGGTGCAGGGGCAGGACAGCCGCGGCAACGCGAACGTCATCAACTGCATGGTGCCACTCGCGAACATGTTCGGCTACATCAACAACCTGCGCTCGATGTCCTCGGGCCGCGCCGTGTTCACGATGCAGTTCGACCATTACGAGGCCGTGCCGCAGAACATCTCGGACGAGATCCAGAAGAAATACGCTTGATAACTCGGTGCGCCAAAGCGGCGCACCCTACCACCCCGTAG
>JBNKFC010000106.1:0-2771 GCA_050289105.1 Paracoccaceae bacterium
GACGCTCAGGCCTATTACGACGAGATGCGCTTCATGCTGGCCGAACAGATGGCCGCGCCGAACTCGCCGCAGTGGTTCAACACCGGTCTGCACTGGGCTTACGGCATCGACGGCCCGTCGCAGGGCCACTACTATGTCGACCACAAGTCGGGCGAGCTGACGAAATCCGCCAGCGCCTACGAGCATCCGCAGCCGCATGCCTGCTTCATCCAGTCGGTGAAGGACGACCTCGTCGGCGACGGCGGCATCATGGACCTCTGGGTCCGCGAGGCGCGGCTTTTCAAGTATGGCTCCGGCACCGGCACCAACTTCTCCTCGCTCCGCGGCGAGGGCGAAAAGCTTTCGGGTGGCGGCAAGTCCTCCGGCCTCATGGGCTTCCTCAAGATCGGCGACCGCGCGGCGGGCGCGATCAAGTCGGGCGGCACGACGCGCCGCGCCGCCAAGATGGTGATCTGCGACATGGATCACCCCGATATCGAGGATTTCATCAACTGGAAGGTCATCGAGGAGCAGAAGGTCGCGGCCCTCGTCGCCGGTTCCAAGATGCACGAGCGTCAGCTCAACGAGATCTTCGCGGCGATCCGGACCTGGGACGGCTCCACGGAGGATGCCGTGGATCCCGCGAAGAACGAAGCCCTGAAGGCCGCGATCAAGTCGGCCAAAAAGGTCGCGATCCCCGAGACTTACGTCAAGCGCGTGCTTGACTACGCCAAGCAGGGTTATGGCAGCATCGAATTCCCGACCTACGACACCGACTGGGACAGTGAAGCCTACGCGTCGGTCTCCGGACAGAACTCCAACAACTCCGTCCGGGTGACCGACGCCTTCCTCAAGGCGGTGAAGGACGACGCGGATTGGGAGCTTGTGCGCCGCACGGACGGCAAGATCGCCAAGACCATCAAGGCGCGCGATCTCTGGCAGCAGGTCGGCCACGCCGCCTGGGCCTGCGCCGATCCCGGCATCCAGTTCCACGACACGGTGAATTCCTGGCACACCTGCCCGGAAGACGGCGCGATCCGCGGGTCCAACCCGTGCTCGGAATACATGTTCCTTGACGACACGGCCTGCAACCTTGCCTCGATGAACCTGCTGACCTTCTACAAAAACAACAGGTTCGACGCCGAAGCTTACGTGCATGCCACGCGGCTCTGGACCGTCACGCTAGAAATCTCGGTGCTGATGGCGCAGTTCCCGTCGAAGGAAATCGCGCAGCGGTCCTACGACTTCCGCACGCTCGGCCTTGGCTATGCCAACATCGGCGGTCTGCTGATGAACATGGGCCTCGGCTACGACTCTGACGAAGGCCGCGCACTCTGCGGCGCGCTCACGGCGATCATGACCGGCATCTCCTACGCCACCTCGGCCGAGATGGCGGGTGAGCTTGGCGCCTTCCCGGGCTATGCCAAGAACACCGACCACATGCTCCGCGTGATCCGCAACCACCGCAACGCCGCCCACGGCAAGACCGACGGCTACGAGGACCTCGCGATCAAGCCGGTCGCGCTCGACCATGCGAACTGCCCGGACCAAACACTTGTTTCCCTTGCGAAATCCGCCTGGGACGAGGCGCTTGAGCTCGGCAAGAAGCACGGCTACCGCAACGCCCAGTCCACCGTCATCGCGCCCACCGGCACGATCGGTCTGGTGATGGACTGCGACACGACCGGGATCGAGCCGGACTTCGCCCTGGTTAAGTTCAAGAAGCTCGCCGGCGGCGGCTACTTCAAGATTATTAACCGTTCGGTCCCGGCCGCGCTCGAAACCCTCGGTTATGGATCGGCGCAGATCGAGGAGATCATCGCCTACGCGGTGGGGCACGCTTCGCTCGGCAACTGCCCGGACATCAACCACACGTCGCTGATCGGCCACGGCTTTGGCCAGGCGGAGCTCGACAAGATCGAGGCGGCTCTGCCCTCGGCCTTCGACATCCGCTTCGTCTTCAACCAGTGGACGCTGGGTGAGAAGTTCTGCCAGGAAACCCTTGGAATCCCGGCTGAAAAGCTAAACGACCCGACCTTTGACATCCTCCGTCACCTCGGCTTCACCCGCAAGCAGATCGAGACCGCCAACGACCATGTCTGCGGGACGATGACCCTCGAAGGCGCGCCACACCTGAAGACCGAGCACTACCACGTCTTCGACTGTGCCAATGCCTGCGGCAAGAAGGGCAAGCGGTTCCTGAGCGTCGACAGCCATATCCACATGATGGCCGCCGCGCAGAGCTTCATCTCCGGCGCGATCTCCAAGACGATCAACATGCCGAACAACGCCACGATCGAGGAGACGCTCGCGGCCTACGAACTGAGTTGGTCGCTCGGGATCAAGGCCAACGCCCTCTACCGCGACGGCTCCAAGCTCAGCCAGCCGCTCGCCGCCGCCCTCGTCGAGGACGACGAGGAGGCTGAGGAAATCCTCGCCAGCGGTTCGGCGCAGGAAAAGGCCGCCGTTCTCGCCGAGAAGATCGTCGAGAAGGTCATCGTCAAGGAGATCGTCCGCTCGCACCGCGAGAAGCTGCCGGAGCGCCGCAAGGGCTACACCCAGAAGGCCATCGTCGGCGGCCACAAGGTCTATCTTCGCACCGGCGAGTACAAGGATGGCCAGCTGGGCGAGATCTTCATCGACATGCACAAGGAAGGTGCCGGGTTCCGGGCGATGATGAACAACTTCGCCATCGCGGTCTCCGTCGGGCTTCAGTACGGCGTGCCGCTGGAGGAATTCGTCGACGCCTTCACCTTCACCAAGTTCGAACCGGCGGGGATGGTGCAGGGCAA
>JBNKFC010000107.1:0-7710 GCA_050289105.1 Paracoccaceae bacterium
GGGCAATGCGCGATGTTCATCGGATCGGCTTCCATCACTTTCCGCGACAACTGGGCCGAGCAGAAAAGGAACACGTCCGCTGCGTCGTAGATCTTCACATCGCTGCCGACATCCGCGCCGGTACGGTTCAGCATCTCGCCAACATGGCTGCGGTAGTCGATGACGAGACCCTTGCCGATGATCGCGTTCTCGACGGCGAATGTCGCGTCCTCAAAGCTGCCGTCGAATGGATAGGTCGTCGCCTCCTGCGCCAGCGCGGCACCCGCGCTGAGACCGATGGCCAGAAGAGCGGCACTTCCTAGTCTGAACATGATAGACACTCCTTTTCCAAGTTGCTCCGACCTGCACGGGCGCGGGAGGCGCCGGGCAGGGTCAAAGGTCTTCCACGAAACGATAGCCGGTTTCTGTCTTCTCCGCGCGGCCGATACCGCCGGCCGAGAGGTGAAAGCCGGTGACGACGAAATTCTCGGACGTGAGCCGGTCGAGCAGCACGACACGGGTCGCGGCGGCAAGGTCCGTGTCCTGATCAGAGCCCGACGGCCAGTCTGGCCGCTCGAAGGCGACGTGGTGGTTGCCGATACAGTCGCCCAGCACCATCACCGGGGTTGGACCCGCGATCTCGAAGGAGAGGTGACCGGGGGTATGACCCGGCGTCAGCCGCGCGGCGATGCCCGGCAGCGGCTCCTCTCCGTCGGCCAGAAGACGGACGCTGTCGGCGATCACCGAGAGCCGGCGCGCGGCACCTACCGCGAAGGTCGTCCGCGCCTCACCGATGCTTGAGACGGTATCGGGATTGGTCCAGTAGTCGAACTCCGCCTGCCCGATCATGTATTCGGCGTTCGGGAAGACCGGCTCGTCGAAATCGTCGAGAAGACCCCAGAGGTGGTCGGGATGGGCATGGGTGAAGAGGACATGCGTCACCTCGTCGACCGACAAGCCGATCGCGTCCATCGCCTCGGAGAGCTTGCCAGCCGAGGACTGGAAATCCGGCCCCGAACCTACGTCGAACAGGACCGTGTTCGTGCCGTCGCGCAGGAGCGTGACGTTGCACGGCGGCGTCAACTGATCCATCGAGAGGCCGTATTTGGAGACGATCGGCTTCAACTCATCCTGCGGCATGCCACCGAAGATGAAGTCGCCGGGCAGCATCAGGTTGCCGTCAGAAAGCGTGTCGATCGTGAGATCGCCGAGCGTAAGCGTGTTGACGGCCCAGCTCCGGCGCGGAGCGAGGGGGGCGGCCAGCGCCGCGGTGGCGGCGGTCAGGAAGGTGCGGCGGGTAAGCATCGTTTGCCTTTCGTGGTTAGGTTCGGAGGCCCGTGGGGGCCGCCGCGTTATTTGTGATGGCGGTCAGCCGAAGATGTCGGCGGTTATCCCGGCATACCAGCCGAGGCTTTCTTCGTAAGTCGCCTTCCTGAGCGCGGCATCCTCGCCATTCTCGCTGATGAAGCTTGCTACGCTTGCGATCTTGTCGTCCGTCGCCTCGTAGGAAGCGCCGACCTTCACCCCGTCATCTGTGTCAATGAGCGACCAGCAGGTGTTGGAATATTTCGCCGGGAAGGCCTTCGATCCGGTCAGTTCGGCGCGGATATTCATGGCAGCGACTTTGGCCTGGCTGTTGGCCGAAAAGCCCGATTTCGGCATGTCGCCTTGCGCAGACGCATCACCGAGGACGAAGACCTTCGGATCGGCGCGGCTGGCCATCGAATGCGGATTGACTGGCGCCCAGCCGGCATCGTCGGTCACTCCCGCCGCCGCAGCGATCTTGCCAGCACGTTGCGCCGGGATGACGTTGCAGACATCGACGCGCTCGGCTTCGCCGTCGATGACGACTTCCATCGTGTCGGGTCGCACCTCGATCACGTTGCCGCCCATGTCGGGACCGATGCGGGTGATCATGCCGGGATAGTGCTGCTCCCATCCTTCCTCGAAGAGGCCCTGCTTGGAGAACTTCTCCTTCGGATCAACGATCAGGATCTTCGCCGTCGGGTTCCGGTCGCGCAGAACATGTGCAACCATCGAGACGCGCTCATAAGGTCCCGGCGGGCACCGGTATGGGTTGGGCGGCGCCACCAAACAGAACGTGCCGCCCTCGGGCATCGCTTCGATCTGAGATTTCAGCAGCTGTGTCTGCGGCCCCGCTTTGTAAGCATGCGGCATAATCTCTGCCATGCTCAAATCCCAGCCGGGCACGGAACCTTCGACGAAATCGATGCCCGGCGCGATGACCAGCCGGTCATAGGACAGGACCTCGCCACCGGCGAGAGTCACGGTGCCTTTGTCACGGTCGACGCCCGAAGCCATGTTGCGGGCATGCGTGATCCCGTAGTCGGAGGTCAGCTTGTCGTAGCGATGGCCAAGGCTTTCGAAACTCCGGAAGCCACCGATGAAGAGGTTGGAGAAGAAGCACGTATAGTAGACTTCGGCCGGCTCAACGAGTGTCACATCGAGGCCGCCGTCCGAATCCTTGGCAAGGTAACGCGCGCAGGTGGCCCCCCCGGGTCCGCCTCCGATGACGACGACGCGCGGTTTCGTCTGGCCGAGGACGGCCGGGGCGGCAAGCACCGCGCCGGTTGCCGCAACTGCGCCGAGAAATCTGCGTCTGTTCACAGTCATCTCATCCTCCCTGGACGAAAGTCACTCGGTCAATGTCGCAAAATAGGCGGCGAGGGCCGCAATCTCTTCCTCCGTCAGCCGCCCGGCCATCATCTGCATGACCGGATGGGGGCGCAACTTCTGCTTGTAGGCGTGCATGGCGAGCACGAAATCCGCCTCCGGCCAGCGCGTGATCGAGGGGATACCGGCATCAGAGCCGTCACGCTGGTGACAGGTCTGGCATTCGGCCGCGAGGTAGGCACCGAATTCGGGATCGCCCTTGAGCGCGAGCACATCCGCCGGCAGTTCCGGCACCGAGCGGCTGGCCGTCGGCTCTGCCTCGGGGATGTCACGGGGGCTGTCGGAGAAATCGCGCAGGAAGGCAAGAAGGTCGGCGCGCTTGTCCGCGTCGGCGAGGCCGGGATAGGACATGCGGGTGCCCGAGGCAAAGGTGCGCGGATTGGTGATGTAGGCATCGAGCGTTTCCAGCGTCCAGACCACCCCGTCGCTACCGGCACGGGCAAGGCTTTTCGAGTAATCGAAATCGGGCAGGCTTGCCGCGCGGCGGCCGAAGATACCGTTGAGGCTCGGGCCGATGGCGTGCTCGGCGCCGGGGCCGATCCGGTGGCAGTCGGCGCAATCGCTCCAGATAACCGCCCCCCGCGCCGCGTCGCCGAAATCGGCCGCCAGCAAGGCCGTCGTGCCCAGCGCCCAGAAGAGCGCAAGGCGGAGGGCGAGGCGCGCTGTGCCCCGCCCGACCATCTTACCCGCCGAACGTGCTCAGATAGGCGATCACGGCGTCGATCTCCTCCTGCTTCTTCAGGCCGGCAAAAGACATCTTGGTGCCCTTCATATAGCCTTTCGGATTGGCGAGGAACTCTGCCATGGTCTCAGCTGTCCAGGTCAGGCCGGCTTCGGCCGCGTCCTGCATCGGCTTCGAATATTTGAAGCCTTCGACAGCGCCCGCCGCGCTGCCGACGACGCCGTTGAGCATTGGGCCGGTCGCGTTCTTGGCCCCGTCGCCAACCTTGTGACAGGCCTGACACTTCTTGAAGACCTTCTCGCCCGCCTCAACCATCTCCGGATCGGCAGCGCCCATTTCTGCAGCCGGAGCCTCGCTGGCCGATTCTTCGGCCGGGGTCGCCTCGGGCTCTGCCTGCGCGACTTCGGTCGCAGGCGCCGCGTCCGATGGCGACCCGGCCGCGTCGCCGGCGGCAGCTTCGGCCGGCGTCAGCGGCGGCAATGTGCCGGCTGGTTTGCCATCGGGGTCCGTCGGCGTGACGTTCAGCGTCACGGCGCGCTTGGTTACCTCGACCTTCGGCAGGCAGTCGGTCATGCAGGCCTCGCCGGAGAAGACGGTGTATTCCGTCTCGGCCCGGTCGTCGGGATAGAAGCCGTCGGCGTTCGGCATGGTGATCTCGGTGAAGTTCTCGTTCGAGAGTTCGAAGTCGTCCTCCACCAGCCCGTTCGAATAGAGCAGGAACGCGGTGATCGCATAGGCCTCGTCCGCGCTGACGGTCTGCGCCGCGCCGAAGGGCATGGAGCGGTGGATGTAGTCGAAGACGGTCGAGAGGTAGGGCCAGTAAGAACCGATGGTCTTCACCGGCCGCCGATCGCGGAGCGAGCCCGTGCCACCGGCCAGAACCGGCCAATTGTCGATGCCTTCAGCAAAGTCGCCGTGGCAGGAGGCGCATTTCTCGGCGAAGACTTCATCGCCGGTGAAAACGTCACCAGACCCGACCGGCAAGCCGGTGCCGTCCGACAGGACCGAGATGTCCCAGGCGGCGATTTCCTCGGGCAAGGCTGGGCGGCCAAGACCCATCTTCTCCGCCAGCGACGGGCCGGCCAGAAGCGAGAGCGACAGAGCAGTTCCCGCGAGGAGCTTAAGCGACTTCGACATTCTCGACCTCCCCGTCGGCGCGGACCCACCAGGTCTGGATCCCGTTATTGTGGTAGACGTTGTTCAGCCCGCGGATCTTGCGGAGCGCGTCCTTCGTCGGCTGCACATAGCCTGTCTCGTCAATGGCGCGGGACTGCAAGAGCATCTCCGATCCGTCCCAATCGATATTCAGGCGGAAGCGGGTCAGCGCCTTCGACTTCACGTCGCCGGTCAACTCGGCCTCCTGCCAGTTCTTGCCGCCGTCGAGCGAGACATCGACGCGGGTGATCTTGCCGTGCCCCGACCAGGCGAGGCCGGTGATGACCAACGGTCCCTTGCCATGACGGATGGGAGCCTGGGGCGAGGGCGAGGTGATTACGGATTTCGCGTCCATCACCCAGGTCCATTTCCGCGCGCGTCCATCCGGCATCAGGTCGGTGTATTTCGAGGTTTCCTCGCGGCTTTCGACAGCCTGATCGTAAACCCCGATCCGGCGCAGCCACTTCACCCACATGTTGCCTTCGAAGCCCGGCACGACCAGGCGGACCGGGTAGCCATGCTCCTTGCGCAGCGCCTCACCGTTGGCGAAGAAGGCGACGAGCACGTCGTCCATGGCCTTTTCCAAGGGCATCGAGCGGCCGTTGGACGAGGCGTCCGCGCCTTCGGCGTAGACCCACTTGCCCTCGGGCTTCACGCCGGCTTCCTCCAGCAGCAACCGCAGCGGCACGCCGACATATTCCATGTTGTGGATCATGCCTTGCGTGAACTGGCAGCCCTCAAGCTGCGCGCCGCCCCATTCCATGCCACCGTTGGCCGCGCATTCGCAGAAGGCGACGCGGGTTTCACGGGGAAAGCGGGTCAGGTCCTCGTAGGTGAAGACCAGCGGCTGTTCGACAAGCCCGGTGATCATCAAGCGGTAATCCTGCTTCGACAGCTCGATCGCTCCGGAGTGGTGGCGTTCGAAGGCACAGCCCTGCGGGGTAATCGTGCCTTCAAGAGCATGGATCGGTGTGAAGTTGATCGACGACACCGGGCTTTCAGTGAGCCATTCGACATTGCGGCGAACGACATGGGATTCAAACCGGATCGGGGTCCCGTAGGGCGCCGCGTCCACTGCGTCACCAAAGGCGGAGGCCCAGTCCTGCACTTCGGTGATCAGCGGGTCGGGGGCGCCCTGCGCGCGGGCCAGCCCGGCTGTCGCGACGGCGCCGCCGGCCGCGAGGCCCGCGCCGAGGAAGGCGCGGCGGCTGGCGCCGCCTGCCGGCTTTCCCTTGTCTTCGGTCTCTGACATCGAAACCTCCTGTTTCATCCTGTTCTCGGTCATGTCACGCCCCCGTCACCTGGACGGACGTATTCGGGTCGATGGTCACCGCGCCCTGTTTCTTGATCCAGGCCTCGACGAGGTCCCAGATCGCCGGGCCTTCGGTGCCCTCATTCACGCTGGCCCAACCGGCGACCACGTAGCTTTTCGCCGGGTCCACCGCCTCGCCTGTCTTAAGCATCGTCATGTTGGTGATGCGTTCGCCCTGCGGCTTCGACACGTCGATGTGGTAGCCCATGCCGCCGACGCGGACCATGTCGCCGCCCTGCTGGTAATAGGGGTCGGGGTTGAAGAGGTTGTCGGCCACATCTTCAAGGATCGTATGAAGCGTCTCGCCCGTCATCTCGCTGCGGTACGCGGCGGGATAGGACATGGCGGTGGCGTTATGCAGATCCTCGCGGGTGATGTTCTCACCCGGCAGCAGCGACGGACCCCAGCGGAAGCCCGGCGACAGCGCAATGTCGGCCTGATGTTCGTCGATCAGTGCATTGCAGATCAGGTCATCCCAGGTGCCGTTGAAGTTGCCGCGGCGGTAAAGAAGGCTGTCGGTGGTGCCCAGGACCTCTTCCAGCTCCGCCTTGTAGGGTTCGCGCTCAGCGTCGATCAGGGCGGCGACCTCTGCATCCGGCTCGATCACGTCCGAAAAGATCGGGATCAGCTTGTGCTTGAAGCCCATCATCTGGCCGTTCTGCACGTCGAGATCGACGCGGCTGATGAACTTGCCGTTGGAGCCGGAGGCGATGAGCAGGGTCTGGCCGACCATCACCGGTTCGGGCAGCGCGTCATGGGTGTGTCCGGTCAGGATCACGTCGATCCCCGGCACGTTGCCGGCCATCTTGCGATCGACGTCGAAGCCATTGTGGCTGAGCACCACGACGAGATCGGCGCCGTTGTCGCGAACCTCCTGCACGACTTCGGCCATACGCTCCTCGCGCACGCCGAACGACAGGTTCGGGAACATCCATTTCGGGTTGGCGATCGGAAGGTACGGGAAGGCCTGGCCGATCACGGCAACATTCGCGCCGCCGACTTCGAACATCTTGTAGGGCTCGTAGGCCGGTTCGTCCCACTCGGCGTCGAAGATGTTGGCGCCAAGGAAGGGGAAGTCGAGCGTTTCGACGATTTCGGTGACGCGGTCGATGCCGAGCGTGAATTCCCAGTGCGAGGTCATCGCATCGGGTTTCAGCGCGTTCATCACGTTGACCATGTCCTGACCGGCCGTCTTCTGCGCGGTCAGCGAACCCTGCCACGTATCGCCGCCATCAAGCAGAAGCGCGTCGGGCCGCGCAGCGCGGATCGCCTTGATCACGGTGGCGCAGCGGTCGAGGCCGCCCATCCGGCCATAGGCCTTTGCTAGCGCGGTGAAATCCTCGTAGGTCAGCGCATAGGCATGGGGGCTGCCGCTCTCGATGTTGAACATCTTGAGGAAATCGGCGCCGGTAACATGCGGCGGCTCGCCATTGACCGCGCCGATGCCGAGGTTGATCTCCGGCTCACGGAACCAGATCGGCTTCATCTGGGCGTGGATGTCCGTGATGTGGATCAGCGTGACATTGCCGAAATCCTCGAACTCCAGAAGCTTGTCCTGCGTCAGCGCCTGTTGTGCCGAGAGCCGCGCCCAATTCCCCACGCCCGAAGCGCCCCAAAGCGCCGAAGCCGCCACGGTTGCCTGCAGGAAGTCCCGCCGTGAAATCATCTCTGCCTGTCCTCGTCCTATGGCAATGGCCGACCCGTCGCGCGAACGCGAGTCCGGACCCTGCCCCGATCAAAATGAACAAACGAATGGGTCCGGGCGGGTACCCGCCCGGACCGGGAAGCGATCAGTTGCGGATCGACGGCCCTTCGACCGACAGTCCGTTGCCACGCGAGGCGACGTAGGTCTCGAGCGCGATGAACTCGGGCGAGCCGGGCTTGAAGG
>JBNKFC010000108.1:0-2498 GCA_050289105.1 Paracoccaceae bacterium
TCGAGGGCAGCGCGCGCGCGGGCCTCATCGCGCCGGACAAGAAGACCTTCGAGTACGTCAAGGGTCGGCCTCATGCGCCGAAGGGCGCGCAGTGGGAAGCTGCGCTCAACTGGTGGAAGACGCTGAAGTCTGACGACGACGCGCACTGGGACAAGGTCGTGACGCTGAAGGGCGAGGATATCGCCCCGGTCGTGACCTGGGGCACCTCGCCCGAGGACGTGCTGCCGATCACCGGCGAGGTGCCGTCGCCAGAGGACTTCACCGGCGGCAAGGTCGAGGCGGCGAAGCGGTCGCTCGACTACATGGGCCTGACGCCGGGTCAGAAGCTGACCGACATCAAGATCGACACCGTCTTCATCGGCTCCTGCACGAACGGCCGGATCGAGGATCTGCGGGCGGCTGCCGAGATCCTGAAAGGCAAGCATATCGCGCCGGGCATCCGCGCGATGGTCGTGCCGGGCTCGGGCCTCGTGCGCGCGCAGGCGGAAGAAGAAGGTCTCGCGCAGATCTTCATCGACGCGGGCTTCGAATGGCGGCTGGCCGGCTGCTCCATGTGCCTCGCGATGAACCCCGATCAGCTCTCGCCCGGCGAGCGCTGCGCGGCGACGTCGAACCGCAACTTCGAGGGCCGTCAGGGCCGGGGTGGACGCACCCATCTGATGAGCCCCGCGATGGCGGCGGCGGCGGCGGTCACGGGGCACCTGACCGACGTGCGCGAGATGATGGCGGAAACGGTGTAAGGGAGAGAGACGATGGACAAATTCAACACCCTCACCGGGGTCGCGGCGCCGATGCCTCTCGTGAACATCGACACCGACATGATCATCCCCAAGCAGTTCCTGAAGACGATCAAGCGTTCGGGGCTGGGCAAGAACCTCTTCGACGAGATGCGCTTCACGCAGGACGGCAAGGAGATTCCGGACTTCGTGCTGAACCAGCCGGCCTACCGCAACGCGGAGATCATCGTCGCGGGCGACAACTTCGGCTGCGGGTCGAGCCGGGAGCACGCCCCCTGGGCGCTTCTCGACTTCGGCATCCGCTGCGTGATCTCCACATCCTTCGCCGACATCTTCTACAACAACTGCTTCAAGAACGGCATCCTGCCGATCGTGATGCCGCGGGAGGTCGTCGACGTCCTGATGGAGGATGCGCGGAAAGGCGCCAATGCGCGGATGACGGTCGATCTCGAATCGCAGACCGTCACGACCTCGGACGGACAGAGCTTCAGCTTCGAGGTTGACGCGTTCCGCAAGCACTGCCTGCTGAACGGTCTGGACGATATCGGCCTTACCCTGGAGAAAGTTTCTGCCATCGATACATTCGAGAAGGCGGCGGCACAGGCTCGTCCTTGGGTCTAAAAAACCTGTCAGCACAATATCTTGGGCCGCCCCTCGGGGCGGCCTTATTGTTGCGCCACAATCGGCGGAATCTTGCTCATGAAATGATGCAATGCCGCACCAGTTCTTCCACGAAAAGGCCCCATTGCCCGGATTATTCTTAACGAAATGTTGATGGGGAGCCGGAATTGGGCAAAAGTTGGGCAACAATGAGGCAGTTCGCCATAATCGGTGGACTCAAGTTGGTCAGAGGTGCCCGGCAATGGACCGGTCCCGACCAGGTTGAGGATGTAGGGCAGTGATTTCTCAGCTCACAGGTGCGCTGGTGCGCGCGGTGCTGGTGATGGTGTTGATCGCGACACCGTCGCTGATGCTCCCGCATGTTTCCAGCGACACGACTCAGATCGTCGCGCTCGTCGCCCTCTTCGCGGCGGCGCTGACCTTCTTCGAATATGCCTCGACCTATCCCGGCCTTGTCGAATTCCGCGACGCGCCGCCCTTCAACCGGCTGCGCTTCCTGTCGCTGTTCATCACGGTCCTTCTTCTCTCCACCATCGTGCGTGGCATTACCGAGCCGACGACGCTGACGACCTTCATCGAGGCGCTCGGCAACAAGCTTGGAGAGGTCATCGACGTGCCCTACAGCCCGGTGCGCCTCGTCGTGCTGATGCTGCCCGAGGACATGAGCCTGCGGCACCTGATCCTGGTGCGCACGACGGCGGGGATCGCCTACATGATCTCGATGTTGACGCTGATCCTGTTCGTGGTCGCGATGCGGGTCATCGGCTGGCCGAGCAAGATCGGAACGTTCAACGTCTGGATCAACCTGCCGACCTTCGATCCGACGACGGGCGGCGACGTCGTGGACCGGCTGCAACGCGACGCGCGGTTCAACATTGCCCTCGGCTTCCTTCTGCCGTTCCTTATCCCCGCTGCGGTCAAGCTCGCCTCGCTCGCCTTCTCGCCGGTGACGCTGGAAAGCCCGCAAACCCTGATCTGGACGATGACAGCATGGGCCTTCCTTCCCGCCTCCCTCTTCATGCGCGGCATCGCGATGGGGCGCATTGCCGGAATGATCGCCGAAAAGCGGAAGCGCGGGAACGTGACCAACAACGCGGAACTCGTGCCGGCCTGATCCTGGCGGCCTGCCTGGCCGTCGGA
>JBNKFC010000109.1:0-2741 GCA_050289105.1 Paracoccaceae bacterium
AATCCTCGGTCACGTCGATGCCGCGCACGGTGCGCAGGACTTGGCCGAGGATATCGTCGCCGAGCACCAGCGATTCGAGGCAGAAGCCCAGGAGCGAGGCATGCATGCCGACCGCATCGTAGACCATGTTGAGGCCCGAAAGCCCGGCAAGCGTGTTGGTGATCGCCTGTTCCCAGCCGGCCTGCATGTCGGGCAGCTTGCTGTCGGAGATCCCCGCGGCCGCCCCGCCCGGCAGGTTGTAGAACCGGTGCATCTGCGCGCAGCCCGCGGTTAGGAGCGCCTGCTCGGCCGAACCGCCGGACATCGCCCCGGTCCGAAGGTCGCTGACGAAGGGCCAGGTGCCGAAGATCGCCGGATGGCCCGGCGCCATAGCGTTGACGTAGACCACGCCCGCGAGGCATTCGGCGACCGCCTGCACGATGGCCAGCGCGATGGGCGCGGGCGCCGTCGCCCCGGCCTGCCCGGCGCTCAGAAGCAGCACCGGCATCCCGCCCCTTATGCATTTCTCCATCGTGACGCAGCTTTCCTCGGCGAATTTCATCGGCGGGACGACGAAGCAGTTGGAGTTGGAGATAAAGGGCCGCGCCCGCCACTCCGCCTCGCCACCGGCGATGCGGTGGATCATGTCGAAACACGGCTCCACATGGCTCGGATCGCTGAACGAGGTGCCGACATGCTTGGACGTGCCGGAACAGCAGGCGTAGAGCGTGTTGAGATCCATCTCGAGATTGTCGAGCACGTCGCGGCAGACCATCGCCCGCTGGAAGAAATGCACGTTGTCGAGGTGATGCGTGATCCGTGCCGCGTCGAAGAGGTCCTGCGCCGTCGAATCGCGGTAGGTGTTGGTCTCCAGGTCGACGATATGGACAGCGGCGCCGGCCGTGCCGAAATGGACGTTGGTGCCGCTCAGATGCAGGTCGTATTTCGGATCGCGTCCGCACAGAGTGATGTCGCGCGCCGCGACGGCCAGCATGTCCTCGACCAAAGCCCGGGGAAATCGGAGCCGTCCGTCATCGCCAAGGATCGCCCCCGCTCCGGTCATGATCTCCACGCCCGAGGCCGGCGCCTGGCTCAACCCGATCACCTCCAGCGCGTCGAGTGCGGCGGCATGGATCTTCGCCATCCCCGCCTCGGTCAGGGGCTTGTACTGCCCGCCCGGCAACCCGGCGCGGACGGGACGCAGGTTCTCGGCAAGGGGGGCCGCCCGCAACGCAACCCGCGCGGCCCGCCCGCCGCCCCGCGCCGCCCGCCTCGGCGCGCAATTCAACGCATCGTCAGACATAGCCGTCACTCCCTGAACGCCACTGGCTTCTTCTGTTCAAAAATACTCTCGGGGGTCCGGGGGCAGACGGCCCCCGGCTCCATCACATCCGCACGCGGTCCGATTTCGGGTCGTAAAGCGGCTGCAACGATGCCTCCGCCTTCACCCGCCGTCCCGCGATCTCGACCTCATAGTCCGACGCCAGCACATCGGCCGCGCTCTCGCCCTTGCAGGGCACATAGCCCATGCCGATCGCCGCGCCGAGGTGGTGACCATAGGCGCCGGAGGTCAGGTGGCTGACGATCTTGCCGTCCCGGATCAACGGCTCGTTGTGATAGACCATCACTTCGGGGTCGCTCAGCCGGAATTGCACAAGCCGCTTCTCCAGCCCGGCCTCCTTCTTGCGCAGCACCGCGTCGCGGCCGATGAAATCGGGCTTCGCCGTCTTCACCGCAAAGCCGAGCCCGGCTTCCAGCACGTGATCCTCGCAGGTGATGTCATGTCCGAAATGGCGGAACGCCTTCTCGATCCGGCATGAGTCCATCATGTGCATGCCGCAGAGCTTCAGATCCATTTCGCGCCCGGCCTCCCGCAGCGTCTCGAAGACATGGCCGCACATGTCCGATGACACATAGAGCTCCCAGCCGAGCTCGCCGACGTAAGACACGCGGTGCGCCCGGGCGAGGCCCATGCCGATCTCGATCTCCTGGGCGGTGCCGAAGGGGTTCACCTCGTTCGAGAAGTCGTTGGGGCTGACCTTCTGCATCAGCATCCGCGCATTCGGCCCCATCACGGCGAGGACGCCCTCGGCGGCGGTAACGTCGGCGAGGACGACGTTGAAATCGCCGATCTGCCGGCGCATCCAGACCTGATCCTTTGGCCGGGTCACAGCAGGGGTCACCACCAGATAGACGGTTTCGGACAGCCGGGTGACGGTCACGTCCGCTTCGATCCCGCCCTTTGCGTTCAGGAACTGCGTATAGACGATCTTGCCCGCCGGCACCGACATGTCGGCGCCGGAGATATGGTTCAGAAACGCCTCCGCGTCGCGGCCTTCGACCCTGATCTTGCCGAAAGAGGACATGTCGTACATGCCGACATTGGTGCGGATGGCCTTGTGCTCCTCGGCCGTGTTGTCGAACCAGTTCTGCCGGCCCCAGCTATATTCGTAGTCCCGCACCTGCCCGGGCTTCGCGAACCAGTTTGCCCGTTCCCAGCCGCCGATCTCGCCGAAGACCGCGCCTTCGGCGTCGAGATGGGCATGGAACGGGGTGCGGCGAACGCCGCGCGCGGTGGCCTTCTGGCGATAGGGGAAGTGGTCGGCGTAAAGGAGACCGAGCGTCTCTTTCGACCGTTCGAAAAGGTAATGCCGGTTGCCCTGGAACGGCTGGTTGCGGGCAACGTCCACATCGCCGAGATCAAAAGGCTTCTCGCCGGTCTCCATCCAGGCAGCCAGCGCCATGCCCGCGCCCCCCGCCGA
>JBNKFC010000110.1:0-4764 GCA_050289105.1 Paracoccaceae bacterium
AGTCCGAGCGAGACCAGGGCAAGGGCGGCCGCCCGCGCCGGGATTTCGGCAATGCGCGTCATGATCGGGCCACGTCGCGCCGCACCAGAACGCGGCGCGCCTTCGGTGGCGCGGCGAGGTCCTCGAGCGGGCCGAGCGGCGCCAGAACAGCCGCCTGCGCCGCCGCCGTCCGCGCTCGCAGATCGACCAGGATATGCCCGCCGGGCCGCACAGAATTTGTGAAGAACGGAACATAACTATCTACGGGGTAATGAAAGCCGCATGACAGCATGCTGACGGCCAGATCAACGGGACCGGCCTTTTCCGGATCTGATTTCGCCGGATTGACGCAGGTGATCGCGTCGGCCAGGACGCCGTTCGCGCGCAGCATCTCGCTTGCCACCGACAGCGAGGAATAGGCTGCCCCCTCGGCCTCGAAGCCGAAATGCCGGTGCTCGTTTTCCTCAAGGTCGATCAGCACCAGCTGCGACCCGAAATCGCGCGCCACGAAGAGATCCCAGAACGCGTAGCCGCAGCCGATATCGGCCACTTGCCCCATCGGGATCCGGTCGAGAACCGGCTTCATGGCCTTGTATTCGGCATGAATGACGGCCGCCGTCCGCCGTGCGATCTCATCGCCGAGCCGCGCCGTCTCGGCCTCGATCGGTCCCATCTCGCCCGCATTCCAGGCGCGGATCACCTGACCGGCGCGCGGAACGTCCCAGAGCACCTCTGAGCGCTGGAGGATCAGATTCACGAGATCGCCCGGCGCGAACATGCTGACGTCGAGCGCCGCAATCGCCGGATCCTCCAGTTCCTTCGCAAAGTCGATCTCAAGCTGCATCACATCCACCGCGGCTATTGTTCAGAGGGGGATGTTGTCGTGTTTCTTCCACGGATTGGAAAGCCTCTTCGTCCGAAGCGAGGCGAAGGCGCGGGCCACGCGCTTGCGCGTCGAATGCGGCATGATCACCTCGTCGATGAAGCCCTTTTCGGCGGCGACGAAGGGGTTGGCGAAGCGGCCCTCGTAATTCTTCGTCCGTTCGGCGATCTTCTCCCTGTCGGCGAGTTCGGAGCGATAGAGGATCTCGACCGCACCCTTGGCACCCATGACGGCGATCTCGGCCGTGGGCCAGGCATAGTTGAAATCGCCGCGAAGGTGCTTGGACGCCATGACGTCATAGGCGCCGCCATAGGCCTTGCGGGTGATCACCGTGACCTTCGGCACCGTCGCCTCGCCATAGGCGAAGAGGAGCTTCGCGCCATGCTTGATGACCCCGCCATATTCCTGGCCCGTCCCCGGCAGGAAACCCGGCACGTCGACAAAGGTCAGGATCGGAATCTCGAATGCGTCGCAGAAACGCACGAAACGCGCGGCCTTGCGCGAGGAGTCGATGTCGAGGCAGCCGGCGAGCACCATCGGCTGGTTCGCAACAACGCCCACGGTCTGCCCCTCGATCCGGATGAAGCCGGTGATGATGTTCGCCGCGTAGTCCTTCTGGATCTCGTAGAAATCGCCCTCGTCCGCGACCTTCAGGATCAGCTCCTTCATGTCGTAGGGCTGGTTCGGGTTGTCGGGGATCAGCGTGTCGAGGCTGTCCTCGACCCGCGCCACGTCGTCGAAGAAGGGCCGGGTCGGCGCCTTCTCGCGGTTGTTCAGGGGCAGGAAGTCGACGAGCCGCCGGACCTCGTACAAGGCCTCCACATCGTTCTCGAAAGCGCCGTCGGCGACGGAAGACTTCTTCGTATGGGTCGAGGCGCCGCCAAGCTCCTCGGCGGTGACGATCTCGTTCGTGACGGTCTTCACCACGTCGGGGCCGGTCACGAACATGTAGGAAGTGTCCTTCACCATGAAGATGAAGTCCGTCATGGCCGGAGAATAGACCGCGCCCCCCGCGCAGGGGCCCATGATGACGGAAATCTGCGGCACCACTCCGCTCGCCATGATGTTGCGCTGGAAGACATCGGCATAGCCGGCGAGCGAGGCGACGCCTTCCTGGATCCGGGCGCCGCCGGAATCGTTCAGCCCGATCACGGGCGCGCCGTTCTGCATCGCCATGTCCATGATCTTGCAGATCTTCTGGGCATGGGTTTCGGACAGCGATCCGCCGAAGACGGTGAAGTCCTGCGAAAACACATAGATCATACGGCCGTTGATCGTCCCCCAGCCGGTGACGACGCCATCGCCCGAGGGCCGGTCCGCCTCCATCCCGAAATCGGTGCAGCGATGGGCGACGAACATGTCGAATTCCTCGAACGAGCCCTCGTCGAGCAAAAGCTCGATCCTCTCGCGGGCCGTCAACTTGCCGCGGGCGTGCTGCGCGTCGATCCGGCGCTGGCCGCCGCCGAGGCGCGCGGTGGCGCGGCGGGCTTCAAGTTGTTCGAGAATGTCCTTCATGGTCTCCCCCCTTTGGCGGTTGGCGCAACCTATCCGCAGCATGCACAGGGTCAAAGCGGTTTCGCGAAAATTTGCAACTTATACGCAATCGTCAATTTGCTAATCGCAAATATGCGAATTCTTGCTCCCTTCCCGGCCTTCCCGCTTCAGGCTATAGCAGGCAGATCTCGCGCGTGCAGGGTCTCATGAACTGGCTTCCCGTTCCCGTCGTCACGATCGGCCTTCTGGTCGCCTCGAACGTCTTCATGACCTTCGCTTGGTATGGTCACCTGAAGTTCAAATCCGCACCGTTGATCGCGGTGATCCTCATCAGCTGGGGGATCGCCCTCTTCGAATACCTCCTCCAAGTGCCGGCCAACCGCCTCGGGCACAGCCAGTTTTCGGCGGCAGAGCTGAAGACCATCCAGGAGGTCATCACACTGTCGGTCTTCGCTGTGTTCTCCGTGACTTATCTGAAAGAAAGCCTGAGCTGGAACCATGCCATCGGCTTTGCACTGATCGGCCTCGGCGCATTCTTCATCTTCCACAGATGGACGTGACCCGCGCCGCACAGCGCATTGTGCGTTTTCGCGGCTGGACAAGCCCCGCCGCCACCCATAGGCCGTCGAAATGAGTACCGCCGACCGCCCCGCCATCCGCTTTCTCGACCGCGCCACCCCGCCGCATATTGTCACCCTCGTCGTGGTGACCGGCATCTCGGCGCTGACGATGAACATCTTCCTGCCCTCACTGCCGGGCATGACCGCGTATTTCGCGACCGATTACCGGCTGATGCAGTTGTCGGTCTCGCTCTATCTTGGCGTGAGCGCGCTTTTGCAGATCGTCATCGGCCCGATCTCGGATCGGTATGGCCGGCGCTCGGTGCTGCTTTGGTCGGTCGCCCTCTTCCTTGCTGCCACGATCGGCACGATCTTCGCACCCACGATCGGCGTCTTCCTGGCCTTTCGCATGATGCAAGCGGTGATCGCCGCCGGGATGGTGCTGAGCCGCGCCGTGATCCGCGACATGGTGCCGGCGGAACAGGCCGCTTCGATGATCGGCTACGTGACGATGGGGATGGCGCTGGTGCCGATGGTCGGTCCGATGATCGGCGGCGTCCTCGACGAAGCCTTCGGCTGGCAGGCGAACTTCGTCCTGCTTCTTCTTCTCGGCGCCGCCACGCTCTGGCTGATCTGGAGCGATCTCGGCGAAACCGCCGCCGGCCAGCGCGCGCGCTTCGCCGATCAGGTCCGGCAATACCCCGAGCTTCTCGGCTCGCCGCGCTTCTGGGGCTATTGCCTTGCCGCCGCTTTCTCATCGGGATCGTTCTTCGCATATCTCGGCGGCGCACCCTATGTCGGAAGCGAGATCTTCCACCTGTCGCCGGGGCTCCTTGGCCTCTACATGGCCGCGCCGGCGCTCGGCTACGCGCTCGGCAACTACGTCTCGGGGCGCTATTCGGTGCGGATCGGCATCGACCCGATGATCCTGACCGGCACCGCGATCACGGCGGCCTGCATGGCGATCCTGACCGCGGTCGCCGCGGTCGGACTTGCAGGGCCGAACATCTTCTTCGGCGCCATCGTGTCGGTCGGGGTGGGCAACGGCCTCGCATTGCCCAATGCCAATGCCGGCATGCTCTCGGTGCGGCCGGGGCTGGCGGGCACCGCTTCGGGCCTCGGCGGCGCGATCATGATCGGCGGCGGCGCGGCGGTCTCGGCCCTTGCCGGCTGGGCGCTCGGCCTCGGCGGCGGCGCCACGCCGCTGGCGGCCCTCATGCTCGCCTGTTCTGTCTCTGCGGTCGCCTCGATCCTGCTCGTGATCCGCCGCACACGCCGGCTCAGCCTCTGAGGCTCTTGGCGGCAGGGTTTGCAAAGACTATTCTCGGCTTCGCAAACCCGGGGTAAGCGGAGCGAAGATGGCGACCCAGAAACTCTATGCCGGCGTCAAGCTGCGTGAAACCCGCAACCGGCTTGGCCTGACCCAGAAGGCCTTCGCGACGAAGCTCGGCGTTTCCCTGCCCTATCTCAACCAGATGGAGAACAACCACCGCCCGGTCTCGGCCACGGTCGTCCTGGCGCTGGCAGGCGAATTCGGCCTCGACGTCACCGAGCTTTCGGCCGGGGACGCCGAGCGCCTCGTCTCCGACATGCGCGAGGCGCTGGCCGACCCGGTCTTCGCCGACACGCCGCCGCCCCTCGCCGATCTGCGCCTCGCCGCCTCGAACGCGCCGATGCTGGCGCGCGCCTTTCTCGAACTGCACCGCGCCTACCGGCAAAGCCACGAGCGTCTCGCATCGCTCGACGAAGCGCTTGGCCGTGACGGCGGTGCCGTCGCATCCTCTCCGTGGGAGGAGGTCCGCGACTTCTTTCACTACTGCGACAACTACATCGACGCCGTCGACCGCG
>JBNKFC010000111.1:0-13931 GCA_050289105.1 Paracoccaceae bacterium
GCAGACGCTCGCCGACATGAGGAGGGCACTTCTCGACCGGCCATTCCGCAACCTCTGGATCGGGTTCCTCACGCAGTCGGCCGTGGTTGGCTCGGCCATCATATTTGCGCTTACGTTGATTGGTGCCCTTTTGACCCCGGCGGTGGTGCTCCTGGCACTGATCGGCGGCTTTGCGGGCTATGTGGTCGCGACCTATGCATTGGGTGTGGGGCTGATGATAACGTTCGGGCGTCGCGAACCCGACAGCATCGGCACGCGCGCGATGGCCGCTGGCGTCGGTGCGCTAACGGCCGGGATCATAGGACTTATCCCGCTTCTGGGCTGGTTGTTCGTTCTGGCGCTGGTGCTGGCCGGTGTCGGGGCAATCACCATGCGGCTGTTCCGACCCCGCTTCTTCGCCCAGCTCTGATCCTGGCGGATCGTTGCAGCGTTGGTCATGGCGGGCTGAGACATACACGACCGCCAAGCACTTCGGAGCGGGTCGGCGTGGACAGAGGTTCAGTAATTGATGGCCGGGATGGCTCTTTCAGTGCAAACATCGCCGCACAATAACGGGCACGCGCACCAAGGATGGCCGCGAACTCGTCCGGGCGCGCAACACGGTTGAAAGCCCAACCTTAGCCGCCGTAGGGATCCTTCGGCCCCCGGTCCTCTGACAGGGAGAACTGCCGCCGCTCGATCAGATTTTCGATCGCGTCGGCCAGATGAATCTCGGCGATATTGTATTCCCCGCGCGCCACCCGGATCAGGTGGGCCTCATGCAGAACATCCACATGGGAGAAACCAAACGGAGGTTCGAACCTGTAACTCGCAAGCTCGATCAGCAGCCCCATCGGTTCGCGGAAATAGATCGAGTCCATGAAGCCGCGATCCTTGACCCCCGAGTGGCTGATCCCCCGTTCGTCCAGCCGCTCCACGGCTTGGGAAAACACCGCGCGCGAAACCGCGAAGGCAAGATGGTGGACCTCTCCCGGTTCGGGCTTCTTCGGCCGGCTCGAGCCGACGCGGTCCTCGTTGGTAAAGATGGTGATGAGCCGTCCGTCGCCGGGATCGAAGTAGAGGTGCCCCTCGCCGGGATTGTCGAGGTTGGGCTGATCGAAGACGAAGGGCATTCCGAGAATACCCTCCCAGAAATCAATCGACGTCTGCCGGGCCGCCCCCATCAGCGTGATGTGGTGGACCCCCTGGACTTGAAGCTTGCGCATGATTGGCACCTCCCGTGGACGAGCCTAGCAGAGGTTTGCCGGCATGACCAAGGAAGGTGGCGGCCCCGATAGGATTCGAACCTATGACCTACCGCTTAGGAGGCGGTCGCTCTATCCCCTGAGCTACGGGGCCCGGCGGCCGGACCACCTGCCGGCCGGAACCTTCCGATGCCGGGGACGGCCCGTCATCGCGGTTTCTGGATAGTGACCTGCCGCGGATTTGGCAAGCATTGCCCCCTACCGCCTTACGGACGGGCAAAGCTGCCGGAGATGGCGGGGACAGCATTGGCCAGATCGTTCAGGCTGTCGATTAGGAGTTGCTGTGCATAGCGCGGATTGTGAGCGTGAATGCCCGGCTCTTTCGCGATGAACTGGTAATTGTAGGCAGCCTTCAGAAGGCGCGGCGTCCAGCTTTGGTAGCGATTGGGGAAGGCCATTTCAGCCGCACCAGCTTGGCCGTCACCGTCGGTGTCGATGAAGAAATAAGGATAGGTGTCCGGCCCGTAGACGACCGGGGTTCCGGCCACCTCAGCGGCATAAGCTGCGATGGCGCGGCCGAGCAGATCGTGAAGCGTCGCGATCTCTCCTGCCACGCCTTCTTTGGTGTCGCCGTCGCCATCGGCGTCGAGCGGAGACATCCGGATCGCGGTCACCGCGACGGACCCGTGGCAGGCCACGCAGCCCTCCGTTGCAACCGTCAGCCGGTGCGGATCATGACAGCTCGTGCAGTCGGAAAAGTCAGGCACATGCGCGAACCGGCCAACGTATGTCTGGCCGGGATATTCGTAGCCGCCATGCGCCTCTGCCCCAAGAAGGCTCGCAGCCGCCGCGCGGTAGTGGATGTTCGCGAAGCCGAGGTCGGGTGCGACGGCGTCCTCGTCCATGCCCTCAAGCAGTTTTTCGAGCGTCGGCCCGGACTGCCGCCCCTGGTGGCAGACCATGCAAGTCGCCGACGGCCCGAAGCCGCTAAGCACCGCGCCGCTCGGGAAGGTAACGTCCGCCAACATCGACGCTGAACGACTGTGGCAGGCGGTGCAGTCGACCGCGAGACCGGTGGAAATCGGATGATCAACGATCCCCGCAGCACTCCCGTCCTCGCCGAGGAAATCGATGAGACCGGCGCTGGAATGACAGTTGGCGCATTCAGGAGCGACGACACCCTCTTCGTTCCAATGCGTGAAGGCGGGCGAAGCCCGATTGGCGTGAGGAGAGGCGAGCCAGTCCTCGACGATATCGGCGAGCGAGGGCGCAGACTGAGCGAACCCGCCTGTTGCCGAACCCAACGTCGCGATGAAAAAGGCGGTGGCCAGAAGCGATCTGACAAACGACATTCACGGTCTCCCTTGCGGCCGGACAGAGCCAAGGGTCGATTGTGCCAGGCATCGTGCGCAGCGCCTTGACTCTGATCAATGCAGGAACGCCCCACCCTGCCGATGCTTGATTTGACAGGAACCATCGGCGCATTCGCGGCCGAGCCAGAGGATTTTGATGCCCGGTTGGATGAGCTTCGTGCGGCGCCGTCCCGCCGGGACGGCACCGGAGATTGGACCGCCGCGACGTCCGGCATCCGTCGCGATTCTCGGCGGCGATTATCCCGGGCTGCGCCCGGTGTTCACCGTCGAAGACGGTGAACGGGTGCGGCGTGGGCAGGTTCTATTCACCGATGCGCGAGAGCCGAGAATTGCCGTGGTCTCCCCTGTCGACGGCACCGTGGCCTCGCTCGCCCGAGGTGCGCGGCGCGTGCTGTCTGCGGTGGTCCTGACATGTGACCCGAGCGACGGTGAGGATCAGGTGGCGTCGCCTATTGCCGTCACCGACCGTCAGGGCATTCGCGACGCGTTGCTGGCGCGCGGACTGTGGCCCGCCTTCATCAGTCGGCCGTTCGGCCGGTTGCCCGACCCTGATGCAACGCCCGCTGCGATCTTCGTGAACGCTGCCAATGCCGGTCCGGGCGCGTCAAGCGCGCATGCGGCCGTCACAAGGCGACCGGATGATTTCGAGCGTGGCCTCGACATCCTCACCAGCCTGACGCGGGGAAAAGTCTTCGTTTGCCAATCTTCCGGTGCGCCCCTCGCTACGCGACCTGGTCGCGATCGGGTGCAGATTGTCACCTTCGGCGACAGATATCCGACCAGCCTTTCCAGCCACCACATTCACCGGCTCTACCCGACCGGACCCGGCGACGTTGTCTGGACCATCGGTTGCCAGGATGTCATCGCCATAGGTCATCTTTTCAACACCGGTCACTATCTCGGCGAATGCATCGTCTCGCTCAGCCGCAGCAAGCATGCGGAGGCCGAGCTGTTCCCGACGACGCTCGGCGCAAATCTTCGCGAGATTCTCGAGGAGCCCCACTTTTCGCCGGAGGCGGGCTCGGTTCGGATCTTGTCTGGCCCCTCGGATCTGGGTTGCGAATCCGCCTATCTTCGTCGCCATCACAACCAGATCTCGGTCGAGGCGGCTTTGCCACGGACACTCCCCCGGCACCGGATTCCGCACCCGACCTCGACCGTACGACCCGGGCGGCCGGCGCCGATCATCCCCGTTGCCGCATTGGATCGGGCGTTACCGACCGATATCCCGCCGGTCCCACTGATGCGCGCCCTCAGCATCGGCGATGTCGAAACGGCGGAGCGATTGGGCGTTCTCGACTTGATCGAGGAGGACGTGGCGCTTCTTACCCGCCTTTGCTCCAGCGGTTCGGACTATGGCATTCTGCTGCGGCGGGTTCTCGACGAACTGGAGGCCGCCGCATGAGCGCGCGCGCACTCCCCCCGGCTCCGCCGCGCGCCTGGGCGGGCATGGCCCGAGTGACGACGCTTCAGTGCTTGGCCCTGCTGCCGCCAGTGGCAGCGGTCGCGGTCGAGCGCGGCAGCACTGTCCTTCCTGTCCTGGGCACCGTCCTCTTGGTGACGCTGGTGTGGGAGATGGCTTTTTGCGTTGGCCGCGCCCTGCCCCTGTCCTGGCACGGCATCGTCACTGCACTCACCCTGACGGTGATCCTGCCGCCCTCCCTTCCGATCTGGCAGGTCGCTCTGACGACGAGTTTCGGCATCGTTCTTGGCGAAGAGATCTTCGGCGGACGCGGGTTCGGCTTTCTCAATGCCGGGGTGGTCGCCGGCACGTTCGTGACGTTCGCCTTTCCCGGAACCGCGCTTGCAGGCGCCGAACCCATGGTCGCCTGGGCGACCGTTCCCGGCCTCGTCCTGTTGATCGCAACCGGCCTCCTGCCGTGGAGGGTTCTTGCCGGCACCGCCGCCGCGATGGCCGCCGGCCCGCTGACCGAAGGCGAGATGCCAGCCCCTGAGACGATCGCCGCGCTCACTTTCGGTGCGGTCTTCCTCATCGCCGATCCCTTCGCCACCGCCGCGACCAGCGCCGGGCGCTGGCTAACTGGCGCATTGGCCGGACTGCTCGCCCTCCATCTCGGCGCGTTCTCCGGACCGGAAGCCGCCATGGGCGCAATCGTCTCGGCCGCCCTTGTCGCCAGCCTCGCCGCCCCGCTTGTCGACTACGTGGCAATTCTCGCCCATACCCGACGCCGGAGATGGAGACAGTCCCGTGTCTGATCGCCCCGGTCCCTGGCGCCGCTTCCTCGCGCTGTCGAACGATGACCCCCGAAAGGCGGTAGGCGTCACGCTTCTCGTCGCCCTGGTTTCCGCACTCACCGTTTCCTCGGTTTCCATCCTCCTGAAACCGCTGCAGCAGGCGCATATCGAGAGGGACCGGCAAGCCCGTCTCGACGCGATGCTCGACGCGCTGCCGGCCATGCGAGAGTTGATGATCGAAGCGGGCATCGACACGCTCGAAACCCGGATCGTCGACCTTGCGTCGGGCCAGTTCGATCCGGCCATCGATCCTGCATCATTCGACCCCGTCGCCGCCGCTACCGATCCCGCCTCCAGCATCTCGCTGTCACCCGATGCGGACGTCGCCGGGCTCAAGCGCATCGCGACCCACGCGCCGGTCTATCTGCTTCAGCGCGACGGCGCGCTGCACCTCATCGTCTTGCCGATTTCGGGCCTCGGCTACCAGTCGCTGATCCGTGGCTACCTCGCGCTCGAGCCCGACCTGACGACCGTCGCCGCCTTGACGATAACCGAGCAGGCGGACACGCCCGGCCTCGGCGCCCGGATCGAGGAGCCTGGCTGGCAGGCGCTCTGGGCCGGAAAGGAAGTAGCCGACCCGGACGGACGCATCCTGATCAAAGTGGTTCAAGGACCGGCCTCAGGTCCCTACGAGGTTGACGGCATTTCCGGCGCGACCCGCACCGGCAACGGTGTAACCAACATGCTGACCTTCTGGCTCGGCCCGCTGGGTTTCGGGCCTTTCCTCGACCGGCTGAAACGGGAAGGGATCTGAGATGACAAGCCTGCTCGATCGCCTGACCCGACCGCTGATCGACGAGAACCCGGTCACGCTTCAGATCCTCGGCATCTGCTCTGCCCTTGCGGTGACGACGACGCTTGCCACCGCGCTGACCATGTCGGCCGCAATGACGGTAGTGCTCTGCCTCTCGGGGGTGATCATCAGCCTCATCCGCAATCACATCCCTCATGCCGTGCGATTGATCGTGCAGATCACCATCATTGCCTCGCTTGTCATCGTCATTGACGGGATCCTCCGCGCCTACGCGTTCGAGATGAGCCGGCGGCTCTCGGTCTTCGTCGGCCTCATCGTGACGAACTGCATCGTTCTCGGCCGCGCGGAGGCATTCGCGATGAAGCACCCCCCTCTACCTACCCTGTTCGACGCGCTTGGCAACGGCCTGGGCTACAGCCTGATCCTGATCCTCGTCGGAACCCTGCGCGAGCTTCTCGGCGCGGGCACGCTTTTCGGCCAGCCGGTGCTGCGCACCGTTGCCGAGGGCGGGTGGTTCGAGCCTCTGGCCCTGATGCAGCGCGCGCCTGCTGCCTTCTTCATCCTCGGTCTCCTGATCTGGGCGATCCGGAGCTTGCGCTCGAAACAGGCCGAGACGCCGGAATTCCGGCTGGTCCGCGCGGAGGAGGATCAGTGACCGATCTCCTCTTCACCGCCATCTTCGAGGAAAACCTCGCCCTGTCCTTCTTTCTCGGCATCTGCACGTTCCTGGCCGTGTCGCGCCGGGTGGAGACGGCGGCAGGACTGGGGCTTGCCGTGATCGTCGTCCAGACGATCACCGTGCCGCTCAACAATCTCATCCAAAGTCACCTTCTGCTCGAAGGCGCCTGGAGTTGGGCCGGATTGCCTGAGGTTGATCTGACCTTCCTCAAGCTGGTCGCTTTTATTGGCGTGATCGCCGCGGTGGTGCAGATCCTCGAAATGATACTCGATCGCCATGTGCCTCGGCTCTACCGGGCGCTCGGCATCTTCCTGCCGCTGATCACGGTCAACTGCGCCATCCTCGGCGGCAGTCTTTTCATGGTCGAACGCCGCTACGATTTCGCGGAGTCCATCGTCTACGGTTTCGGCTCGGGCACCGGCTGGGCGCTGGCGATCGTCACTTTCGCGGCGATCCGCGAGCGGTTGCGCTACAGCGACATGCCGGCAGGATTGCAGGGGCTTGGTAGTGCCTTTCTCGTCACCGGGCTCATGTCCCTCGGCCTCTCGGCACTGTCAGGAACGGGGGCCCCATGACCGAGATCCTCCTTGGCAGCGCCCTCCTGACCGCAATCGTCGTCGCCCTGACGCTGGCGGTGCTCGGCGCGCGGCGCGTGCTGATGCCGTCCCGGCCCGTCGCGATCACGATCAACGGTCGCGAAAATATCGCCGCGCGAACGGGGGAACGGCTGCTGGCCGCGCTCGGGAACGGCGGCATCCTGATCCCCTCTGCCTGCGCCGGTGCCGGGACCTGCGGGCTTTGCCGCGTCATGGTCACCGAAGGTGGCGGCGCTACGCTCCCGACCGAAGCCGCGAAGCTGACGCGGGCAGAACTTCGCTCGGGGCTGCGGCTGGCCTGTCAGGTCACGCTCCGCAACGACATCGCCATTGAGCTGCCCGACGACCTGATCGGCGCCGAACGCCTGACCTGCACCGTGCATTCGGCGCGGTTCCTCACCCCCTTCATCCGCGAGCTTGTGCTACAGCTTCCCAAGGGGCCGCGACCGGCTTTGCCTGCGGGCAGCTTCTTCCAAATTACCGCGCCGCCCTACCGCCTGGCATTCGCCGACCTGGCCGTTCCGTCCGAGCATGAGCGCGCCTGGGGCCCGGTCCGGCCGCTGGTCGCGGCGAGTGGCCATCCCGAAACCCGCGCCTATTCCATTTCGAACCGCCGCGAGGACACCGAGGCCGAGCGCCTCGTGTTCAACATCCGACTCGCGCTGCCGCCGCCGCAGCTGGCCGACGCGCCGCCGGGCAAAGTTTCCTCGTATCTCTTCGGCGTCCAGCCCGGCGACAGCCTCGATGTCTCTGGCCCCTTCGGCAGCTTCCGGGCAAAGGAAAGCGGACGCGAGATGGTTTTCATCGGGGGCGGCGTCGGCATGGCACCGTTGCGGGCAATCATTCTCGATCAGCTCGAACGGGCTGAAACGGACCGCAAGATGAGCTTTTGGTATGGCGCGCGGAACCGTGGCGAGATCTTCTACGCGGAGGAGTTCGACGCGCTTGCAGCGGACCATCCGAATTTCCGCTGGACCGTCGCGCTCTCCGACCCACGGCCAGAGGATAACTGGTCAGGGGCCACGGGTTTCATCCACAACGTCGTCGAAGACCGATTCCTGAAAAGGCATCCCGCGCCGGAAGCGTGCGAGTACTACCTTTGCGGCCCACCGCTGATGATCAAGGCTGTGCTGGCGAGCCTCGCGGATGCCGGTGTCGACGAAAATTCAATCTTCAACGACGATTTCGGAGCCTGAGCCATGAAGATGACCCGGCGAGATGTCATTGTGTCCGGCGTGGCAGCGACTTTTGTTGCGGCCGCGCCGGCATGGGCTGCGACGGCGCGCATCTCCGGCCCTGCCTTTGGAAGCAGCTGGCACGCCGTGCTATCGCCCGCCACCGATGCGGGTGCCGCGCAACGCGCGATCATGGCCGTGGTCGAGGCCGTCGATGCGACGATGTCCCCCTACAGGGCCGTGTCCGACCTGTCCCGGTTCAATCGGTTGCGCAGTACGGACTGGGTTCCGGTCGCGCCCTCGCTTGCCGGCGTTCTCGAAGCGGCGCTTTCAGTCCGGGCTAGGTCACGCGGCGCTTTCGACCCGACGGTCGGCCCCATCGTCCACCGCTTCGGCTTTGGCCCGATCAGCGGGGGTCGGGGCGATGCCGACGGACTTGCATCGCGGCCGGGCGCAATCCGCAAAACCGACCCGACGACGACGCTCGACCTTTGCGGTATCGCCAAGGGCCATGCACTTGACCGGATGGCAGCGGCGCTGACGGCACTTGGCCACCGAGACGCGCTGATCGAACTCGGCGGTGAGGTGATCGCGATTGGGCGCCATCCCGACGGGCGGGACTGGCGTGTCGCCATCGAGCGGCCCGGCAGCGCTCTAGCGACCGCCCAGCGCATCCTCCGCCTCGGAGGGCTTGCGCTCGCCACCTCGGGGTTGAGCGCGAACGGCATCGCGAACCCACGCCTCAACCACATCATCGACCCGCGCACCGCACGACCGGTAGCGCCGGGACTCGCCTCGGTCTCGGTTCTCGCCCGGGACGCGCAGACGGCCGACGCGCTGGCGACGGCGCTGCTGGTCATGGGGCCAGAGGCCGGCCCGGACCTTGCCGAGGCCGAGGGTATCTCCGCCCTCTTTCTCGTCGAGAACGGCCCCGGCTTCCGGGAAATCGCGACCGGGGACCTCAGCGATCACATCGAAGTCTAGGAACCTGCCATGGCAACCTTTCTGCTAAGCTTCCTCCTCCTCATCCTCGCGCTGGCCGGACTTGGGCTCGGACTCTTTTTCGGTCGCCCGGCGCCGGCAGGATCCTGCGGCGGGCTCGCATGCATCCCCGGCTCGGCCTGCGCGGGATGCAGCAAGCGTCGGGAGACAAAGCAATGACCGACCGCCCGAAGGTCAGCGACTGCATGGCACGCGACCTGATCACGCTCGCGCCGGACATGGAGATCAACCGCGCGCTGCACATTCTCCTCGATCGGCGGATATCGGGTGCCCCCGTCGTCGACGCAACCGGCGCACTGGTCGGGGTTCTGTCGAAAAAGGACTGCCTCAGGGCCGCGCTCAACGCCTCCTACTATCAGAATTGGGGAGATAGTGTCGCCGACTACATGAGCCGCGAAGTGCAGACGCTGGAGGCGGGCATGAACATCGTCGATGCTGCCGAGGCCTTCCTCAAGAGCCCGTTCCGCCGATTTCCGGTGCTGAGCGATGGACGGCTGGTCGGGCAAGTCAGCCGGGCGGACGTCCTGAACGCCCTCGCCCGGCAATGGGAATGAGACAGATGCGGCAGGTCTGCCGTGACGGAGAACGGACCAGACGGGCCAGATCCCTTTTCGGGTCCGCTAAGGCTGCGCGTCGGCCGGCGCTTCGGCCAGGAGCCGGATGACCTCCTCGTCGGAGGTCTGGTCGAAGCGTACGTAGAAGGCGCCGATCGCCCCTAGAAAGTCCGGGACGGTCGGGCAGATCACCTCGTCGACCTCGGTCCGGAGCGTGGCGAGCGTATCGGCCGCCGCTACCGGAACCGCCAGCACGATACGTGCAGGACCCTGCCGCCGCACCGCCTTCAAGGCCGCGCGCATCGTGGCACCTGTGGCAATGCCATCATCGACCACGATCGCCGTCCGGTCCTTCAGATCGATATGCGACCGGCCTTTCAGATAGCTCTCACGCCGCTTGCGGATGACCTCGAGCTGCCCTTCGGCAAGACGATCCAGATCGGCACGCGAGAGCCCGGCATGGCGGGCGATCTCCTCGTTCACGACAAGCTCGGGCCGGGGGCCGTCGACCACTGCGGCCGCCGCCAGTTCGGGCTGTGACGGAACGCCGATCTTGCGCACCATGACGAGGTCGAGGGGTGCTGCAAGCGCGCGTGCGACCTCGGCCGCAACGGGCACTCCGCCGCGCGGCAGGGCAAGAACGACGGGCCGGTCATAGTCTTGCCGGGCGACAAGTTCGGCCAGGGCCTCCCCGGCCTCCACCCGGTCACGGTAGCGCTGCATCGTCACCTCCTTCGTCACTGTCCGTCGCCGGACGCGGGACAGGGTCCCAGATCGGGGCCTCGGGCAGGTTGACGCAAATCAATGCCGCCCGCTATGGGGACGGAAAGGATGCTGTCATCATGCCCGACCGTGCGGACGCCGCTCAACCCGTCACCTCCGCCACGACGCGCGCGGCGCTTGAAGCCGCGCTCGGCACGGATGTCGAGTTGCGCGAGACGTCGATGGCATGGGTCTTTCTGACGGCTGATCAGGTCTACAAGATGAAACGTCCGGTCCGCCGACGCATCTTCGACTTTCGCACCCTGGAGGCACGCCACCACGCATGTAGCGAGGAAGTGCGGCTCAACCGCCGCCTGGCGCCGGATGTCTACCTTGGCCTCTTGCGTCTGACGCGCACCGAGGATGGCGGCCTGACACTCGACGGCATGGGAGAGGCTGTTGACTGGTTCGTCCACATGCGCCGGCTGCCCGAGCGGCGGTTCCTTGACCATGCGCTCCGTCTCGGGACCGCCACGGCCGCCGATATCGCCGCAGTCGCCGCACGCCTTGCCGAATTCCATGCCTCCGCGCCCGTCGCCACGATGACCCCGGCCGCCTATCTCGCCCGGTTCAGGGAGGATTTGGACGAGACGCGCGCCGCACTGACGAGCGACCCGTTTAGAAAAAGCGAAGCCACGTTCGCACAGCTCCTGACGAGTCTGGAAACGTTCATGTCGAACACCCAGGACCTGCTTCTCGACCGTCTCGAACAGAACCGAGTGGTCGAAGGCCACGGCGACCTCAGGCCAGAGCATGTCTGGCTCGGCCCGCCGGTCCTGATCATCGATTGCCTCGAAGCGGCACCTTTCTTGCGCCTTCTCGATCCATTCGAGGAGTATGCCACGCTCGCGATGGAATGCGCTGTTCTCGGCGCCGACTGGGTCGGGCCGCTGCTTCTCGACCGCGTCTCCGACGCGCTTGGCGACATGCCGGGCGAACGATTGATTGCCTTCTACACCGCCCACCGCGCCACCCTGCGCGCCCGCCAGGCGCTGGCGCATCTGCTCGTGCCCGCGCCGAGGACACCGGAACGCTGGCGTCCACTGGCGGAGCGCTATCTTGGCGAGGCGATGCGCGCCGCCGCTATCCTGGAAAATCGAGCAAGTCCACCAGAGACCCGGCCGAATGGAGCCGCCTGATCGCCTCGGCGAAAAGCGGGGCCACGCTGACGGTCTCCACGCGCCCGGCGACCAGATCCGCGGGTAGACCGTGACTTGGCACCGTATCGGTGACAAACCAACGATCAATGGCGGCGTCGGCGACGGCCGCAGCCGCACCGCCGGTGAACAGTCCATGCGCCGCGACTGCATAAATCGGGCCGGCGCCCCGTTCCTTCAACGCCTGCGCTGCCCGCACCATTGTCCCGCCCGACGCGATCATGTCGTCGACGATGACCGCCGTCGCGCCCTTGACCTCTCCAACAAGGAGACTGCCGCTCACCTCGCCGCCGCTGCGCCGCTTTTCCATGAACGCCGCGCCAGCAGGGCGGCCTGTCACGCGCTCCAGCATCTCGCGAAACAGCTGCGCGCGCTTCACCCCGCCGGCATCCGGCGACACCACCGCCACCGGCGCTGCACCCATCCGGTCGGCGAGGTGACGGGAAAACAGCCGCGCCGTATCTAGATGCCAGTTCGGGATGCGGAACGCGTTCTGGAACGCAGCGAGGTTGTGGACGTCAAGCACCACGATTGCGTCAGTCCCCACCGCCTCGACCAGCCGGGCGAGTGTCCGCGTCGCGACGGGATCGCGAGCCTTGGTCTGGCGGTCCTTGCGGGCATAGGCGAGGTAGGGGATCACTGCCGTCACCCGTGCGGCCCCGTCATCCTTCAGCGTCGCAAGAAAGAACAGAAGCCGGATCAGCCGGTCGTTGACGCTTTCTCCCGCATCACCGTTCAGACGCTCGACCAAATAGACGTCCTCACCGCGCACGCTGACCAGCGGCCGCGCCTTGTGCTCCCCGTCCTCGAACCCGCGCTCTTCGAGCGGACTGAGCCCTATGCCGAGATGGCCGGCGATGGCCATGCCGAAATCCTGCGCGGCCGACAGGGCAAAAATCTGCATCCGGCGTCTCCTTCGCTCCGACCTCACCAGAATGACGGCGCGGACGGTTGCGGCCTTGATCCCGGTCAGATGCGCGGTATTCGGCGTTGATCTCGATCAACGGCAGAATGGCACTACGGACATAGCCTTTTTCCGAAGGGCGCCGCAACACGCGGCCGATTCCGCCCGTTCTGAAGGAGGAAATCAAGATGCACCGACACCTGTCCCGTCTCGCCCCGCTTGCCGGCGCACTGATGCTTGCAGGGACGGCTGCCTTCGCCGCCGACTTCACAGCCTGCCAGGTCACCGATACCGGCGGCATCGACGACAACAGCTTCAACCAGACGGCTTGGAAAGGCGTGCTCGACGCGCAGGAAGAACTGGGCATAGACGGCCGGTTCCTCGAGTCCCAGGCCGAGACGGATTACGAGGCCAATATCAACTCGCTCCTCGGCGGTCAGTGCGATGTGATCATCACCGTGGGCTTCCTGCTTGGCGACGCGACAAAAGCGGCGGCCGAGGCCAACCCCGACCAGAAGTTCTCGATCGTCGACTATGCCTACGACCCCGCCATCCCGAACGTCCTCGGCCAGGTCTATGCGACCGATGAGGCCGCGTTCCTTTCAGGCTACCTGGCGGCGGGCATGACCAAGACGGGCGTCGTTGGCACGTTCGGCGGCATCAACATCCCCCCGGTGACGATCTTCATGGACGGCTTCTATCGCGGAGTGGACTACCATAATGCGCAGAAGGGCACGACCGTCACCGTGCTGGGGTGGAACCCGGAAACGCGCGAGGGGCTGTTCACCAACAACTTCGAATCCCTCGACGACGGTCGGGCCTTCGCGCAGAACCTCGTCGACGAGGATGCAGACATCATCCTGCCGGTTGCCGGCCCCGTCGGCCTCGGTTCGGCGGCGCTTGCAGATGAACTCGGCACGGATCGGCTGAAGATCATCGGCGTGGACGCCGACCTGTACCTGACCGATCCCGGCAAGAAGCATGTCTACCTGACCTCTGTGATGAAACGGATGGACGCCACCGTGCTCGGCGTCATCGAGAAGGCGATGGACGGCACGTTCGAGGGCGGCATCCTAGAGGGCAACCTCGCCAATGGCGGCGTGGACCTCGCCCCCTTCCACGATATGGACGCCATGGTTCCGGAAGAGCTGAAGACTGAAATCGGGTCGATCCGTCAGGACATAATCGACGGCAAGATCTCGGTCGGCGGCTGACGGAGCCGGCGTCGGGCCGCCGGCAGTCCCCGCCGGCGGCCCCTTTTTCTTACCAGGAAAGCTGTCGTGGAAGTCGAGCTAAGAGGCATCACCAAGCGCTTTGGCCCAGTCGTGGCGAACCGGAACGTCAACCTGACGATCCGTCCCGGTGAGGTCTTGGGGCTTTTGGGAGAGAACGGCGCCGGCAAATCGACGCTGAGGAACGGGCTGTCGGGTCTTTACGCTCCGGATGCGGGCGAAAGCCTGATCAACGGCCAGCCGATGTGCTTCGCGGGCCCCGGAGATGCGATCCGCGCCGGCATTGGTATGGTCCACCAGCAC
>JBNKFC010000112.1:0-5381 GCA_050289105.1 Paracoccaceae bacterium
CGTCAGAGCCGCCGGCATGCGAGCCAGGCCGCCCAGTCGGCCTCCGTCCCGGCAAAGGCGTTGAGGTCCGCGGCACCCGAGATCCCGGGCACGAGCCCGGTGCCCGTGTATTGCCAGAAGCTCCACGACTGGCCGGGGAAGGTGCTGCGCGGATGGCCCGCGACGGACCTGAGCCAGAATTCCTCGCCCCGGAGCCGGCCGAGCCCATTGTCGCGCCAGAAATCGACGGTGGTGTAGATCAGCGGGCGCTGGCCGTAATGGGCGCCGACAAGGCGCTGGAAGGTGGCGATCTCGGCCCGGATGGTTTCCGGAGCGGGCCGGGTGCGGCAGCTGCGCGAGCCGTGGTTCCACTCGATGTCGAGGACAGGCGGCAAGGCGCCACCGGCGCGCGGGACATGCGCGATGAACCAGCGCGCCTGCTCGGCGGCAGGTCGGCAGAGGTAGAAGAAATGATAAGCGCCCCGCGCCACGCCCGCCTGCGCCGCGGCCCGCCAGTTCGCGCGAAAGGACGGATCGGCGATGTCGCCGCCCTCGGTCGCCTTGATATACGCGAAGGAGACACCCGAGCGGGCCACGCTTTGCCAGTCCACCCTTCCCTGCCAGCGCGAGACGTCGACGCCATGAACCGGATGATGCGCAGGCGTGATGCCGCGCCAGTCATAGGGGTCTAGGTCGCTGAAGCGATGCGGAATGCCTGAGACACGCGCCGGGCCGCCTCCACAGGCGGCAAGGACGGCCAGTGCCAGGATTGCCAGCCTCTGTCCTATCGCACGCACACGTCCGCCCCCCGAGTCGCCTCGCGAAAAAGACTGTCACGCAAAGCGGCTTGGCGAAAGGGCCGCTACGGTCGCGGCATCGAGCGCCGGCGAAGTCCCACCGACAAGATCGGCCGCGAGACGGCTTGCCGCCGGGGACGTCTGAAAACCGTAGCCGCCTTGTCCGGCGAGCCAGAAGAAGGATGGCACCGCCGGGTCCGGGCCGATGACCAGAACCCGGTCGGGCGCGAAGGTCCGCAAGCCTGCCCAGGAGGCGATGAGCCGAGTCACCGGTTCGGTCACCATCGCCTCGTAGCGGGCAAGCCCCTCGGCCAGCACCATGTCGTCGGCCCAGGCATCATGCGGATGGCTCGGATGCTCCTCGGCGGGCGACACGATCAGCGCGCCGGCATCGGGCTTGGCATACCATGTTTCACCGGCACCCATCGTGATCGGCCACCGGGCCAGGTCGAGGCCACCCGGCGCGGGAATGCGCGCCATGGAGCGGCGCAGGGGCGTGAAGCCAAGCGGGGCAATGCCGGCCATGGCCGCAACCTCGTCGACCCAGGCCCCGGCGGCATTGATCAGGATACGGCCCTCGTGATCGCCCGATGCGGTCGTCGCCCGCCAGCAGTCGCCATCGCGGGCAATTCCCGTCACCCGGGCACGGGTCAGGATGCGGGCGCCGTTCGCCTTGGCCTCGCGGGCGAAGTTCTGAATCAGGAGGTCGGTGTCGATATCCCAGGCATGGTCGCCATAGGCGGCCTGCGCGACCCGGTCGGGGTCGAGAATTGGCACAATCCCGCGCGCCTCGGCCGGGGAGATCTCGTGCAGGCCGAGCGCGTCGGCATCGGCGGCGAAGAGATCGGCCTCGTCCGGCCCGGCCACCAGCAGCATCCCGCGCGGGCTGAGAACCCCGCCATCGGCGTGGCGGTGGTGATCCTCGCTCGCCAGCGACAGGGCGACGACGGGGGCGAGACCGTAATTCGGCTCGAAAAGCGCCGCGGAGCGGCCGGAGGCGTGATGCGCAAGGTGATCCTCGGCCTCCAGAAGCGTCACGGAGCCCAGATGAGACAGCCGCGCCGCCGCCGAGATGCCGGCGATGCCACCGCCGATGATCAGGAAATCGTTCGTCATGCGCGCCACTCTGGCATGGGGGAAAGGTGAAGGAAAGGTGCCGAAGACGGCCGTCAGGCGGTCTTGCTGCGGAACCGGAAGAGGAGCGCAAGCGCGGTCAGCAAGGCGATGGCCGAAGCCGGGACGGGCACCGGCGCCATCGGCGGAAGTGGAGGGCGGATGATGGGTTGGCGCAGCGCCGTCCCGCCCTGGCCGGAGCCGGGAACGCGCGGATACAGGACCGGCGCAGCCGGACCGTTCGACACCCAGCCGGAGTAGAAGAGGGGGACAGCCACGTTGCCGGCCGCGAAGGCGTTTGGACTGGACGCGACGATGCACTGGCCCAATGCCGCCCGCGCCCCCGTCCCCGCCCCGAGTGTGACGAGCGTCGCGCCACCGGCGACGACGCAGCGGGCCAGCCTTACGATTTCGGCCGCCTTGCGCGTATCGTGGTCGGTGCCGGGACCTGCGGTCACCGGCAGCGATGGCCCCTGAATTTCCGGACGAAGCAGGATGAGATCGCCGGCGATGCCGACCGGACCGGCGGACGTCAGGTTGATCGTCGCCGCCCGCCCCCCTCCTGCAAAGAGGAGGCCGGCGGCAAACACGATCCACAGCGGCCCGATCCGGCCGATTTCCAACATCCTCATCACGTGTTCCGCACCTGACACGCCCGCCCCGGCCCGCACGCCAACGCGTGCCAGACTCAGCAGGCTTCGTTCAGCCTTAAGGTCGAATTCTGTTCAACCTTTGGGTGTATGTGGACATCTTGATGGCAGGTCAGGGGCGACCTGCCACAAAGGTAAACTCGCGGGAACTCGGCGGGCGTATCAGGCCGGTTCGACCAGCCCCCGACCTTTCAGAAGCGGCTCCACCCCCGGCATCCGGCCGCGAAACGCCGTGTAGAGCGCATCCGCCTCCTCCGACCCGCCTGCGGCGAGGATATGCCGCTCCAGTCGGCGGGCCGTTTCGGCGTCGAAGGGATCACCCGCCTCATCGAAGGCCTCGAAGGCATCTGCGTCCATGACTTCGGACCACATGTAGCTGTAATAGCCCGAGGAATAGCCGTCGCCCGCGAAGACATGGGCGAAGTGGGGCGTGGCGTGGCGCATCCGGATCGCGTGCGGCATGCCGATCTCCGCCAGCACCGCCTCCTGCACCGCCATGGGATCCGCGGGCGCCGCCCCCTCGTGAAACGCGAGATCGACCAGCGCGGAGGCCACGTATTCGACCGTGCCGAAACCCTGATCGTAGGTCGCCGCCGCGAGAAGCCGGTCGCGCAGGGCCGCCGGCATCGGCGCGCCCGTCTTCACGTGGCGGGCATGGGTGTCAAGCACCTCGGGCACTTCGAGCCAGTGCTCGAAGAGCTGGCTCGGCAGTTCGACGAAATCGCGCGCCACGGATGTCCCGGAAATGAAGGAATAGGTCAGGTCCGACAGCATCTGGTGCAGCGCATGGCCGAATTCGTGAAAGAGCGTGCGCGCATCATCCCAGGACAAGAGCGCCGGCTCCCCCTTCGCGGGCTTGGCGAAATTGCAGACATTGACCACGACCGGGCGCTGCTCTCCACCCAGCTTCTTCTGTTCGCGGAAGGTCGAACACCAGGCGCCGGACCGCTTCGAGGCGCGGGCAAAATAGTCGCCGATGAAGACCGCGACGTGGCGGCCGTCGCGCGTCACCTCCCAGGCTCGTACATCGGGGTGATATAGCGCCATGTCGAGCGGACGGAACTGGAGACCGAAGAGCCGGTTCGCGCAGTCGAACGCCGCACCGATCATCGCGTCGAGGCCGAAATAGGGCTTTAGCTCCGCCTCGTCGAGATCATGTTCCGCCTTGCGCCGCTTCTCGGAATAGTAGCGCCAATCCCAGGCTTCGAGATCGCCGTTGATCCCGTCCGCGTGCATCATTCGCGTGAGCACCTCGGCATCCGCTTCGGCCTTCCTGCGGGCGGGCGCCCAGACCCGCATCAGCAGGTCGCGCACATTGCCCGGCGTCTTCGCCATCTCGGGCTCCAGCTTGTAGGCCGCGAAACTCTCGTAGCCGAGAAGCCTCGCACGCTCCTCCCGCAGGCCGAGGATCTCGGCCACCAGGGCGCGGTTGTCGGTCGCGCCACCGTTCGCGCCGCGCGCCACCCAGGCCTCGTAGGCGACCTCCCTGAGGTCGCGGCGGGCGGAGAATTGCAGGAACGGCACGACGAGAGAGCGGTTCAGCGTCAGGACGTGCCCGTCCTGCCCGCGTTCCTCCGCCGCGGCTTTGGCGGCGGCCACGACGAAATCCGGCAATCCTTCCAGGTCGGCCGCCGCCAGCGGCAGCGCCCAGTCCCGCTCATCGGCGAGAAGGTTCTGGGTGAAAGCGGTGGACAGAACGGCCAGCCTTTCCTTCACCGCCGCCATCCGCTTGCGGCCCTCCTCGTCCAGTGCCGCACCCGCACGTATGAACATGCGCCGGTACAGATCCAGCACCCGCGCCTGCTCTGCGGTTAGCCCCTGCGCGTCGCGCCCCTGCCAGAGCGCCTCGATCCGCGAAAAAAGCCGGGCGTTCATCGTCACTTCGGACGAGAACGCCGCCATCTTCGGCGCAAGCGCGCGCTGCAAAGCCTCGCGCTCGGGCGTGCTGTCCGCCCCGGCGAGATTGTAGAACACCCCCGCCACCCGATCGAGCGCCTGCTGCGACAGTTCGAGCGCCTCGATCGTGTTGGCGAAACTCGGCGCGGCGGCATCGGCCGCGATCGCCGCGACATTCGCCCGCGCCTCCACCAGGGCGGCCTCGAAGGCGGGGCCGAAATCGGCATCGCGGATCGCGGCAAAGGGTGGCAGGGCGAAGTCGCCCGTCCAGGTGGCGAGAAGCGAATTGGTCATGGCGGTCTCCTTTGCCGCGAAAGCTAGGCGCGTGGATCGGGATTGACCAGAACCCCCACCCCTTCTTCTGTTCGAAAATACTCCCGCCGGCGGCCGGGCCGAGGGGGCTCGATGCCCCCGAGGACCGTCACCCCCCGCAGACGGCGCAGGACGGGCTGCGCTTCAGCGCGATCTGCCGGCTCTCGCCGTAGAGCGCGTCGTAGATCAGCATCCTTCCCCTGAGCCCCTCGCCCGCCCCGGTGATCTCCTTGATCGCCTCGACCGCCATCATCGCACCGACGACGCCCGGTAGTGCACCCATCACACCCGCCACCGCACAGGCGGGCGCCAGGCCGTCGGCGGGGCGCTCGGGGAAGATGCAGGCATAGCACGGTGCGCCACGCGCCGGATCGTAGAGACTGATCTGCCCTTCCCACTGGGTGATCGCCGCCGAAATCAGCGGCTTTTTCACCGCCACCGCCGCGTCGTTGACCAGGTAGCGCGTATCGAAATTGTCCGATCCGTCGAGGATCAGATCGTACTCGGCAAACAGCGCCGGCGCCTCGGCTTCGGTCAGGCGGCGGTTGTAGGGGCGCACCGCGATATGCGGATTGAGCGCCTTCATCGCGGCTTCGGCCGAGAAGACCTTCGGCATGCCGATCCGGGCGTCGGT
>JBNKFC010000113.1:0-5409 GCA_050289105.1 Paracoccaceae bacterium
CGGCGATCTCGATCTCCTCATCCTGCAACAGCCGGTCGAGCACGCCCCAGGTATAGGCGCCATGCGCGCCGCCGCCCTGCAAGGCCAGATTGATCCGTTTTACCGCCATGTCATCTGTCCGCCGCTTCCAACTCGTGGAACTGTCCCGGGGGGGATGCGGGGGGCAGCGCCCCCCCGCGCGGCTCGCCTGCGTCAGCAGGCGAAACCCGTCACATTGCAGTCCAGCCGCCGTCGACCGAAATCGTCGTTCCGGTGATCTGCGCCGCCGCGTCCGAGCAGAGGAACACCGTGGTGCCGCCGATTTCCTCGACGGTGGCGAATTCCCGGCTGGGCTGCCGGTCCAGCATCACTTCACGGATCACCGTCTCGCGGTCCATGTTGTGCGCCTTCATCTGGTCGGGGATCTGCGCCTCCACCAGCGGCGTCAGCACGTAGCCCGGGCAGATCGCGTTACAGGTGATCTTCTCGCGCGCGGTTTCCAGCGCGACGGTCTTGGTCAGGCCGACGACACCATGCTTGGCCGCGATATAGGCCGACTTGAACGGGGACGCCCGTAAGCCGTGGGCCGAGGCGATGTTGACGATCCGGCCCCATCCTGCCTTGCGCATCCCCGGCAGCGCCGCCGCGATGGTGTGGAAGGACGAAGACAGGTTGATCGCCAGGATCGCGTTCCACTTGTCGACCGGAAACTCGTCGACCGGGGCGACATGCTGGATGCCGGCGTTGTTGACGAGGATATCGCAGCCGCCGGCCGTCGCCACCAGCGCGCGGCAGTCGTCGCCCTTCGACATGTCGGCCCTGATGTAGCGCGCCTTGACGCCGAATTCCTTTCCGAGATCCTCGGCCAGCTTGTGATCCTCGTCGCGGTCGGTGAAGGAGTTCAGGACCACGTCGGCCCCTGCCCCCGCCAGCTGTCGCGCGATGCCCAGACCGATGCCGGAATTGGACCCGGTGATGATTGCGGTCTTACCGGAAAGCGTCATGTCCATTCTCGCTGTTTATTGCACCTGCAGCAAAGATAGGTGCTGCGCATGCAAAACACACGCACGGATTAGACACCGTTTCTCACGAAGGCACGAGCCTGCATCGGCACCCGGAACCGCATCGCTAGAGGCCGATCCCAAGGCGCGCCAGGCCAAAAAAAACGCCCGCACAAGGCGGGCGTTAAGTTATTGAGGCAGGTTTCATACAGGCAAGAAACCTATCGAGCAGTAGTCACTTTATACGCGGTCATTCGCCGCTGGCCAAGCTAAAAGTTTGAAAAGGCAGGAAAGCCCGGATAGCGTCAAAGCCAACGAAACAAGGGCAGTCAGGATTGTTGCCAAAATGCGGTTGGATTTTTTCGTTCGTTTCGGACGCGCGGTATGTCTTTGGCTGATTGTTGTCGCTGGCACGTCTGCGCAGGCCGAACCCCAACACGGCATAGCTATGTACGGGCGTCCGGCTCTCCCACCCGATTTTGTGTCGCTACCTTATGTAAACCCTGACGCGCCCAAGGGCGGGCGCATCGTGTTCGGGGAACCGGGCGGTTTCGATTCGCTCAACCCCTACATCCTCAAGGGCTCCGCCCCGTGGGGTCTTGGCATCCACACGGTCGAGACGTTGATGGGCCGCTCCATAGACGAGCCTTTCTCGCTCTACGGGCTTCTCGCCGAATCGGTGGAGACGGACGACGCCCGCTCCTGGGTGCAATTCACCTTGCGACCCGAGGCGCGATTCTCGGACGGCAGCCCGGTCACGATCGATGACGTGATGTGGAGCTACGAGACCCTCGGCACCAAGGGCCATCCGCGCTATCAGGGCGCCTGGTCTAAAGTCGCGTCGATGGAACAGACCGGAGAGCGGTCGGTCCGCTTCACCTTCAACGCGCCAGACCGCGAGTTGGCGCTTCTCATGGGGATGCGGCCGATTCTGAAGAAGACGCAGTGGGAGGGCAAGGATTTCGCCGAAAGCTCGCTCGACGTGCCGATGGGCAGCGGACCCTATGTCGTTGCCGATTTCGAGCCCGGCCGCTTCATCACCTTCAAGCGCAATCCCGACTACTGGGGCCGCGACCTTGCCTTCAACAAGGGTCAGAACAATTTCGACGAGATCCGCTACGACTATTTCGGCGACGGCGACGTGGTCTTCCAGGCCTTCACCGCCGGCGAGACGACGAGCCTGCGCGAAGCCAATTCGGCCAAGTGGCTCAGCCAGTATAATTTCGCCGCGATCCAGTCCGGCGAGGTCGTGAAATCCGAGATCCCGAACCAGCGCCCTTCGGGGATCACCGGCCTCGTCATGAACACGCGCACCCCGGTCTTCGCCGACTGGCGGGTGCGCGAGGCGATGATCCTCGCCTTCAACTTCGACTTCATCAACCAGACCTTGAATGGCGGCACCGAACCGCGGATCACATCGTATTTCTCGAATTCGGTTCTCGGGATGGATCACGGACCGGCGACCGGCAGGGTAGCGGAGCTTCTCGCCCCCTTCGCCGCCGACCTGATTCCCGGCACGATCGAGGGCTATTCCCTGCCTGTGGGTGACGCCGCCAAGGCGCTCGACCGGGGCAATCTGCGCAAGGCCATCGCGCTTCTGGAAGAGGCAGGCTGGACGGTGCAGGATGGCGCCCTGAAGAACGCCACCGGCGCGCCTTTCGATTTCGAGATCGTCCTGTCCTCGGGCGCCACCGAGACGCAGTCGATCACCGACATCTATGTCGAGGCGCTGAAGAACCTCGGCATCACCCCCCGCGTGACGACCGTCGACAGTGCCCAGTACAAGGAGAGGACGAACAACTACCAGTTCGACATGGCCTGGTATACGCGCTCGCTTTCCCTTTCGCCCGGCAACGAACAGCTTCTCTACTGGGGCGCCAAGGGCGTGACCGAACCCGGCAGCCGAAACTGGATGGGGATGGACGTGCCCGCGGCCGAAGCGATGGTCGCAGCGATGACCGAAGCCCGCAGCCAGGAGGATTTCATCGCCGCGACCCAGGCGCTTGACCGGATCCTTACGGCGGGCCGCTATGTGATCCCTGTCTGGTTCTCGAAAGTGTCGCGCATCGCGCATTCGGCGCATCTTCACTACCCCGAACGGATTCCGCTATACGGGGATTGGCCGGGCTTTCAGCCCGAAGTCTGGTGGTATGAAGAATAGGAATTGGCACATGCGCAGACTGATCCTCATCGCGCTCCTTACCGGCCTCGCGGCCTGCAACACGATTGCGGGTGTCGGCGACGACGTCTCGGGCGGCGCGCGCACCGTGCAAAGCTGGTTCTGATCCCGGCCGTCGAAAATCCGTTACAGGACCGATCTGGAGGATGGGCATGAACATTCACGTCCTCTGGACCGGCAATTTGGCCCGCTCGATCCTGCTTTAAGCGATCCTGAACCGCGACGGCGCCGGTCGAGTCCGCGCCTATTCGGCCCGATCGAAACCGGCCGGGCGTCCATCCCTAATCGCTCGCGCTGCTCGCGGCAAAGGGCTTTGACGCGACCGGGCTTCGTTCGAAAAGCCGGGACGAATTCGTCGCAGCCTTCGCGCATCTCGCCCGCCGGGCCAATCGCTTTCTCGACCTGCCTTTCGAGACCCTTGACCGCCCCGCCCTTTCGCGCGAGATCGGCCGGATCGGGACGGAGGATTGAATGGGCATTTTCGAACGCTTCCTGTCGCTCTGGGTTGCGCTCTGCATCCTTGCGGGCGTGCTCCTCGGCCTCGCCTTTCCCGCGCTCTTCCAACTCGTCGCCGGGATTGAATTCCATCAGGTGAACCTGGTCGTCGCGGCCTTCATCTGGATCATGATCTACCCGATGATGGTCCAGGTCGACTTCGCCGCGATCAAGGATATCGGCAAGCGTCCGCGCGGCCTCATCCTGACACTGGTCGTGAACTGGCTGATCAAGCCCTTCACGATGGCGGCCCTCGGCTGGCTCTTCTTCCGCGTCGTCTGGGCCGGTTTTGTCGACCCGCAACTGGCCGGGGAATATATCGCCGGGATGATCCTCCTTGGCGTTGCTCCCTGCACCGCGATGGTCTTCGTTTGGAGCCAGCTGACGCGCGGCGATCCCAATTACACGCTCGTTCAGGTCTCGGTGAACGACGTGATCATGATCTTCCTCTTCGCCCCGATCACCGCCTTCCTGCTTGGCGTCACCGACATCGTGGTGCCATGGGAAACGCTGCTTCTGTCGGTCGTGCTCTATGTGCTCCTGCCGCTCATCGCCGGTGTGCTGACGCGCAGACGTCTGGAAGGCTCCACAAACGGCCACGCGGTCGAGGCGTTTCTCGCGCGGATGAAACCCTGGTCCGTCATCGGGCTGTTGGCGACCGTGGTTCTGCTTTTCGGCTTTCAGGCCGGCACGATCCTTGCCCAGCCGGTGACCATCGTCCTGATCGCCATTCCGCTTCTGCTGCAATCCTACGGCATTTTCGCGCTGGCCTATGTCGGCGCCCATCTTTTGCGCCTGCCCCACACGATCGCGGCCCCGGCCTGCATGATCGCCACGTCGAACTTCTTCGAACTGGCCGTGGCGGTCGCGATCTCGCTTTTCGGGCTGAATTCCGGGGCAGCACTTGCCACCGTCGTCGGTGTCCTGGTCGAGGTGCCGGTGATGCTGTCGCTCGTCTGGTTCGCCAACCGCACGCGGCACTGGTTCGTGGCCGGCTAAATCTCGGCCTCACCCCTTTTCCCCGCCGTCAAACGCAGGCAAGATCGGTGCCGAAGTCAAAATCCGAACCGGCAGAGGGTCCGCAATGAAATGGCATCACGTCCAGGAAAACTGGCCTGCATTCTTCGAAGCGATCGCGGATAAATGGCCCGATGCCGACGAGGACGATCTTGAGGCGATCGACGGCGACCAGCGCGCCTTCGTCCTCTACATCGCCGAGTTGACCGGGGTTGAGCCTGCCGACGCACGCGAAGAGATCCGCGACTGGCTGTCGGGCGAGCTGCCGTCGGACGTGGTCATGGACCCTCGCCACGATGACCATTCGATCCGCCTCTCGGGCAAGTTCCTGCCCGAAGGCGAAGACGAATCCGACGACGACGCCCGCTTCGGAGACGACGACGGGGAATAGAAGGGGCTTCGTCGCGCGCGCCAGCCCTCTTGGCTCGGGCCGCGCCCGGCCCTCCCGCCGGGAGGGCGCATTGGCGATGCAGCTTGACGTTCAGCCTTCATTCGGGGCTTTCGGGATAAAGCGCGGACCACAAGCGTTCCGAAGCGCCGACCCGAGGATGGGGCGCGTCCCTTCGCGCCTGAATCAGGTGTCCAGTGCAGTGGCGGACCAACCGGGACCCACGCCCTCAGCCGAGAGCATACCCCGCGCCGCGCACCGTCCTGACCGGATCATCGCCACCATGGGCACAGAGCGCCTTTCTGAGCCGCCCGACATGGACATCCACGGTGCGCGTGTCGACATAGATG
>JBNKFC010000114.1:0-8251 GCA_050289105.1 Paracoccaceae bacterium
GGTCCTTCTGACCATGCGCTTCTGGGCTGCGGCACCGCCACGCCTAAGCGATGCTGCGCGGGGCTTCGGCGTGGCGGTGGCGGCGGGGGTGATGCTGGTGGCGTTCTGGCTTGTGCCGGTGCTGGTGGCCGGGTCGGCCGCATACAGAGAGGAGTTGCTCTGGACCCAGTCGGTCGCGCGGGTCGCGGGCGGGATGGCGCATGACCGGCCGGTCTGGTTCCTAGTTGCGTTGCTGCCGGTGATCCTCTTTCCCTGGGGATGGTCCTGGCGGGTCTGGCGCGGCGTCGCGGGCGAGGTCAGGGCCGGCGGAGCGGGCCGTATGCTGGCGATCTGGGCGGCGTCGGGGCTGGCTCTCTTTTCGCTGATCTCGGGCAAACAGGTGCATTACCTCGTCCCGGAGTTTCCAGCCGTGGCGTTGCTGATGGCGCGGGCGCTCAGGGGGGAGGGGCAGGGCGCGCGTGGCGGTTCGGCCGCTGCAATCCTGCCGGTTCTCATCGGGATCGCGGCGCTTCTCTTCGCGGTCGGGCTGCTGCCCGCCTCCGGCGATCTGGCCGACCTCGGTCCGGGCTGGACGGTGGCCCTTTTCGGCCTACTCGCCATAGCGCTTGGCGTTGCCGGGTGGCGACTGCCGCTGGTGCCGGGCCATGCGGTTGTCGGCATCGGCCTCACGGCGGCGCTGCATCTCCTGATCGTGACGAGCGGGCTCTACCGCGCCTATGACGCGGGCGAGATCGTGGCGCGGTTGCAGGCGGCCAAGGCGGGCGGGCTGGCCGTTTCGGGCATGGTTTATAATGCCGAGTTCAACTTCGGCGCACGGCTGGAGGCGCCGGTCGCTGTTCCGGCCGACGCCGAGGCCGTCCTGGCATGGAGCCGCGCGCATCCCGACGGGCTGCTCATCGGTCCGGTCGGCCGGGTTCCCGTCGAGGCCGCGCCAGTGGAGCAGATCCGCTACAACGGCCTCGATTACGGCTTCTGGCCCGCCTCCACGGTCAACGCTCCGGGATAAGTCCGCGCGGGCTGAACCGCAGCACCAGAAGCAGCACGATACCCATGGTCAGAAGCCGCATATGGGCGGCGCTTTCCTGAAGGTGGGTCTTCAATGCACCATCCGCCATGCCGAAGGTGATCTGGTCCATCAGCAATTGACCCCAGGGTTCCACCTTGATCCAGAGGAACCAGATCAGGAATCCTCCGAGGACCGACCCCCAGTTGTTGCCTGATCCGCCGACGATCACCATGACCCAGATGAGGAAGGTGAAGCGCAGGGGATTGTAAGTGCCGGGCGTGAGCTGGCTGTCGAGCGTGACGATCATCGCGCCAGCGATACCGCAGACGGCGCTGCCAAGAATGAAGATCTGAAGGTGCCGGCGTGTCACGTCCTTGCCCATCGCCTCGGCCGCCGTTTCATTGTCGCGGATCGCGCGCATCATCCGGCCCCAGGGCGACTTCAGCGCCATCTGCGAAGCCCAGATGAGTAGCAGTAGGATCACCGAGAAGAGACCGGCGTAGAGGAGCTTCACCACCACGGTCGAGGCCGTCACCGGATCTGTGCCGTAGCTGGCCGCCCTCTCGACGAAGCTCGCGCTGTTTTGCAGGTCGACCTCGTAGGGGACCGGGCGCGGGATCGAAATCACGTTCTTGACGCCGCGCGCCAGCCAGTCTTCGTTCTTCATCACGGCGATGATGATCTCGCCGATGCCGAGCGTGGCGATGGCAAGGTAGTCCGAGCGAAGCCCGAGCGCGGTCTTGCCGATGACCCAGGCCGCCCCGGCGGCGAAGAGCCCACCGACCGGCCAGGCCAGCAGCACCGGCAGGCCAAGTCCGCCGACATTCGAATAGGTCGCAGGCTGGAAGGCCTCCACCACCTCGACGGCAGGATCGAAGACCGCGCGGAAGAGGAAGAAGCCGCCGACCAGCACCACGAGAAGGGCGATTACGCGGTTGCGCCCCGCAAGCCGCCTGTTCAGCGCGATCGCCAGGGCGATCACCGCGACCCCGAGGATCAGCCCCACAACCAGCCGGAAGCCGCCCTGTGCCGTCCAGACCTCGGTCACGGGGGGCATGGCCACCAGCACGGGCGCCAGCCCGCCAAGCGCCACGAAGCCGACGATGCCGACGTTGAAGAGCCCGGCATAGCCCCACTGCATGTTGACCCCAAGCGCCAGGATGGCCGAAATCAGCCCCATGTTGAGGATACCGAGCGCCGTGTTCCAGCTGCCGCCAAACATGCCGAAGAGCGTGGTCGTGCCTTCGAGAACGATCAGCAAAGCCACGAAGCTGAAGAGGAGAACGTTGCGCATGGTTAGGCTCATACCGATTTCCCCTTGAAGAGGCCGGTGGGCTTGAAGAGGAGAACGACGATCAGGATCGCGAAGGACACCGCGAACTTGTAGTCGGTGGACAGAAGTTGGGCGAGGCCGTCCGGCGCGAGGCTCTCGGGCAGGACATAGGTCGCGACCTTCTTCCAGGCATAGGTGAAGCCGACCTCGCTGAACGCGATGAGGAAACCGCCGGCAATGGCGCCCAAGGGGCTGCCGAGGCCGCCGACGATGGCCGAGGCGAAGATCGGCAGGAGAAGCTGGAAGTAGTTGAAGGGCTTGAAGGCCTTGTCGAGCCCGTAGAGCGTCCCCGCAATGGTGGCGAGGCCCGCCGCGATGATCCAGGTCACGGCGACGACGCGTTCGGGGTTGATGCCGGACAAGAGCGCAAGATCCTCGTTGTCGGAATAGGCGCGCATCGACTTGCCCGTACGGGTCTTGTTCAGGAACCAGAAGAGCGCGGCGACCACGATCACCGCCGTGACGATGGTCAGCGCCTGAGTCGACCGGAAGGCAAGCCCCTCGGCCAGCCCGGTCGCGGTCTTGAAGTCGCCGGCATTGATCAGGAACCGCGCGCCGTCGTCGAAGCGGATCTCATCCACGCCGATGACGAAGCGGGTGATGCCGTTCATGATGAACATCACCCCCATCGAGACGATGACGAGGATCACCGGCGCGGCCTTCTGCTTTCGGTAGAACCGGTAGACCGCCTTGTCGGTCGCCAGGACCAGCGCGGCGGTAACGGCGATGCCGAAGGGCAGGGCGAGAAGCGCCGTCGGAAGGGGGCCGAAATGCAGGCCCATCGACTGGAACCACCAGGTGAAGAGGATCACCATCCCGGTGCCGAAGGCCATCGTGTCGCCATGGGCGAAGTTGGAGAATCTGAGGATGCCGTAGATCAGCGTCACCCCGAGTGCCCCGAGCGCCAGCTGCGCGCCATAGGAGGTGGCGGGGATGATCACGAAGTTCAGAAGCGCGACGATCGCGTTGAGGAAATCCATGCGTCAGCCCCCCAGGAAGGTACGGCGGACCTCGGGATTGGCGAGCAGCGCCTGTCCGGTATCCGTGTAGCGATTGGCGCCCTGCACCAGAACATAGCCCATGTCGGCGATCTCCAGCGCTTGCCGCGCGTTCTGTTCGACCATCAGGATCGAGATGCCGGTACGGGCGACCTCGATGATCCGGTCGAAAAGCTCGTCCATGACGATGGGCGAGACGCCGGCGGTCGGCTCATCCAGCATCAGGAGCTTCGGCTGGGTCATCAGCGCACGACCCACGGCGACCTGCTGGCGCTGGCCGCCCGAGAGCTCGCCCGCCGGCTGGCGTCGCTTTTCCTTGAGGATCGGGAACAGGTCGTAGACCTGCTCCATCGTGGTGCGGAAGTCGTCGCGCCGCAGGAAGGCACCCATCTCCAAGTTCTCCTCGACGGTCATCGAGGGGAAAACGTTGTTGGTCTGCGGAACGAAGCCCATGCCCTTGGCGACCCGGTCCTGCGGGGTGAGCTGGGTGATGTCCTCGCCATCGAGCTTCACATGGCCGCCGCGCAAGGAGAGCATCCCGAAGACCGCCTTCATCGCCGTCGACTTGCCGGCGCCGTTCGGGCCGACGATGACCGCGATCTGGCCCTTCTCGACCGTCAGCGTGCAGTTGTGCAGGATGTCGGCGGCACCGTAACCGCCGGTCATGTTCTCGGCCGCGAGGAAGGGCCCGCCGGGGGCCGGCGTCGCGCGGCCGCCTTTCGTGGGCAATTCCAGCTCGCCGCCGCCCGCCTTGGTGATCGAGCGGTCCTTGTTGCCGCGGTCGTCCTTGTAGGGGTTGTTCTTGCCGCTCATGCTCCGGCCCCCGTTTCTGCCTTGACCTTGTTCTTGAGCCCGCGGCCGAGATAGGCCTCGATCACCGCTTCGTTCTCCATGATGTGTTCGGCCGAGCCCTTGGCCAGTACCTTGCCTTCGGCCATGACGATGACCGGGTCGCAGAGGCGGCCGATGAAATCCATGTCGTGCTCGATCACGCAGAATGTGTAGCCGCGTTCCTTGTTGAGCCGGACGATCGCGTCGCCGATCGTGTTCAAGAGCGTCCGGTTCACCCCGGCGCCGACCTCGTCGAGGAAGACTACCTTGGCCTCGACCATCATCGTGCGGCCAAGCTCCAGAAGCTTCTTCTGGCCGCCGGAAAGGTTGCCGGCGCGCTCATCTGCAAGGTGAGAAATCGTCAGGAAGTCAAGGACGTCATCGGCCTTCTTCGCAAGCTTTGCATCCTCCTCGCGGATCCGGGCGCGGTGGAACCAGGTGTTCCACAGCGTCTCGCCCGACTGGCCGGCGGGGACCATCATCAGGTTCTCGCGCACCGTCATAGAGGAGAACTCGTGCGCGATCTGGAAGGTCCTGAGAAGCCCCTTGTGGAAGAGGTCGTGCGGCGGCAGGCCGGTGATGTCCTCGCCGTCCATGATCACCTTGCCTGACGTCGGCTGGTAGACCCCGGCGATGACGTTGAAGAGCGTCGACTTGCCCGCGCCGTTCGGTCCGATGAGCCCGGTGATGGAGCCCTTGGCGATCTCCATTGACGCGCCGTCGACGGCCCGGAAACCGCCGAAATGCTTGTGCAGATCCTCGACGATGATCATGCGTACCCCCATTTCCTCGCGTTACATCAATGATGGCCGCGAAGTTCTTGTTCTTTATATGGAAAGGCAGCCCGGGTGCGCCGGGCTGCCTTTTGGTTTCTCGCGGCTTAGCGGAACTTCACCGTTTCGTACTTGCCGTCCTTGAACTCGATCTCGCGGTAGTTGCCGGCCGATTCACCCGGTCCGATCAGTTCCACCGCCGAGGCGCCGACATAGTCGATGTCGGTGCCGGCTGCGATCAGGTCGAGAGCCTTCGCCAGTTCGCCCGGGAAGATCTGCTCACCCGGTGCGTTGGCCACGTCCATGACCTTGCCCATGAAGTCGCCGGATGCCGACGAGTTCGCCGCCGCCATCGAGAGCATGATCAGCGCCGCCGCGTCATAGCTTTCCGGCGCGAAGGGGCCGGTGCCGTCGAAGCCGGCTGCCGCCGCCATCTCCTGGAACTTCGCGGCACCGGGGCTGTCGGTGCCGGGATAGGCGCCATAGGAGCCGTTGAGCTCGGCGCCGAAGTTCGTGTTCAGCTTCTCCCCGACCATGCCGTCGGGGAAGTAGAAGGTCGAGAAGGCGCCGGTGTCGAGCGCGTTGCGGGTGATGCCCGAACCGCCTTGGTCGATATAGCCCGCGACGACGAGGACCTCGCCGCCGGCCGAGGCGAGCGCGCCCACTTCGGCCGCATAGTCGGCCTTGCCGTCTTCATGCGCAGCCGAGATGGTGACGGTGCCGCCAGCCTCTTCCCAGTTGCGCTGGATGGCTTCCGCAAGACCCTTGCCGTAGTCGTTGTTGGTGTAGGTGATCGCGATCGAGTTGACGCCATGGTCCTTCAGGATGTCACGAACGATCTCGCCCTGACGCGCGTCCGACGGCGCGGTCCGGAAGAACAGGCCGTTATCCTCGGCGGTCGAGAGCGCGGGCGAAGTCGCCGAAGGCGAGATCATCACGATGCCGTTCGGAACGGCGACGTTGGCGAGGATCGCGCCGGTCACGCCCGAGCAGTCCGCGCCCATGATGGCGTTGATCTTGTCGGAGGTCACCAGACGCTCGGCAGCGGCTGTCGCGGCGGCAGCGTCGACGCAGGTCGAGTCGCCGCGCACCGACGTCACCGCCGATCCGCCGAGCAGCTTGCCGCTGTCGGTTACTTCCTTCATCGCGAGTTCGGCGGCCGAGCCCATCGCGGGCGTGATCGATTCCAGCGGCCCGGTAAAGCCGAGGATGACGCCGATCTTGATGTCCTCTGCCCCGGCAGCACCGGCCAAAAGAGCCGTTGCCGCTGTTGCGGCGAGAAACTTTTTCATATGTCCACTCCCTAGTTGGAACGTTGTCCTGCGCGCAAAGTAGAGCGGTGCCAGGAAAAAGAAAAGCCATTCGCAGCATGGCAGAACGCCTTATTCCGGCGGCATAGTGACTGGACGTAGGGTAAGTGGAACCCAAAAAGACAACCTGTTGCGAATGGGGAACCAATCCGCAGCACAGTGCGCACACGCGGGAGCGTTTCCTGCTTGGGCCGTCGGAGCACGCCCCGTTCAGACCGACAGGCGCGGCGTGGCGATGGCCGAGGCGCCGTGCGACCCCCGTTCGCGGTAGGGTGTCGTCTTGTAATGCGCGCGGTAGCATTTCGAGAAATGCGACGGGCTCGCGAAACCGCAGGCCAGCGCCACGTTGATCACGCTCATGTCGGTCTGCATCAGGAGGTTCCGCGCCTTCTGGAGACGAAGCTCCATGTAGTACCGCTTGGGCGAGCGGTTCAGGTAGCGCCGGAAGAGCCGTTCGAGCTGGCGCGTCGACATGCCGACATCCTCGGCGAGATCGGCCGGGCTGATCGGGTCCTCGATGTTCTGCTCCATCATCTGGATGACCTGGGAGAGCTTCGGGTGCCGCACCCCGATCCGCGTCGGGATCGAGAGCCGCTGCGTGTCCTGATCGGTCCGGATCGAGGAATAGATGAGCTGGTCGGCGACAGTGTTGGCGACATCCTCGCCGTGATCCTGGGCGATGATTTTCAGCATCATGTCGATCGACGCCGTGCCGCCCGCCGTCGACATGCGGTTGCCGTCGATGACGAAGACCGACTTTGTCAGCTTCACATCCTCGAATTCCTCGAGGAAGCTGTCCTGGTTTTCCCAGTGGATCGTCGCGCGCTTGCCGTCGAGAAGCCCGGCCTTCGCCACCGTGTATGCGGCCGTGCAGAGCCCGCCGATGGCGACACCCCGCCGCGCCTCGCGCCGGAGCCAGTTCAGAACCGGTTTCGACGTCGCCGATTGCACATCGATACCGCCGCAGACGAGCACCGTGTCCTCGCGCTCGATATCCTCAAGGCCCATATCGAGCTTGAACGAAGCGCCGTTGGAACAGGTGCTTTCCACGCCGTTCTCACCGGCAAGAACCCATGTATAGGCTTCCCGCCCCAGAACCCGGTTGGCGATGCGCAAGGGTTCGATCGCTCCCGCAAAGGAAAGCATCGTGAATCTGTCGAGAAGCAGGAAGACGAAGCGTCTTTGCCGAAGCGAACTGTTCGTTTCTTTCGTGCCGCGCGCGGAACCCGCAGACATTATGCGACCCATATTTGTCGTTTTGGTCACAGAAGCACTTCTGTTTGGCCGCTGCAAGGGCCATTTCGGGCGCATATCGGTTTGCAGCACGCGGGACGCTTGGCTATAAGCCGACCGTTATCGCTAAAGCCTTCAGGAGAGATCAGATGACCAAGGGCTGGACCAAATCCGACTGGCGCCAGAAGCCTCGGGTGCAGATGCCCGATTATCCGGATCAGGCGGCGCTGCGCGCCGTCGAGGCGCAGATTGCCAAGTATCCGCCCCTGGTCTTTGCCGGCGAGGCGAGGAAACTCAAGGCCGCGCTCGGCGACGTAGCCGCGGGCCGCGCTTTCCTTTTGCAGGGCGGCGACTGCGCCGAGAGCTTCAGCGAGTTCTCTGCCGACAACATCCGCGACACGTTCAAGGTGCTCTTGCAGATGGCGATCGTGCTGACCTGGGGCGCCAAGGTCCCGGTCATCAAGATCGGCCGCATGGCCGGCCAGTTCGCCAAGCCGCGCTCGGCCCCGACCGAGGTCATCGGCGGACAGGAACTTCCGTCCTATCGCGGCGACATCATCAACGGGTTCGACTTCACGCCCGAGGCGCGGATCCCCGACCCGGCGCGGATGCTTCAGGCCTATACCCAGGCGGCGGCCTCGCTGAACCTCCTTCGCGCCTTCTCCACGGGCGGTTTCGCCGACATGCACTGAGTCCAGAGCTGGATTGCGGGGTTCACGGACGAAGACGAGGCGCAGCGCTACTGCGAAGTCGCGACCCGGATCCAG